>CAKMYR010000066.1 GCA_929200175.1 uncultured Gammaproteobacteria bacterium | reverse complement strand
ATTTTAAACTTTCATTATCTTTAAAAAGGTCAATATCAGAGCGTAATTATTTCAAGCAAAAAGCAGATTATTTTTTAAAAAAAGAGTTTTCATAATTCTTTTTTTTATTTAAAGCGGTTTCGCTTCGCTCATCTTTTTTTCATTTTGCCTAAAAAGGCAAAGGCTTTATGGAAGTTTTGTCATTTAAATAATTGGTATTTTCATTCACGTTGTCACGGTGTCCTAGTTGTGCAAATTTGCCTACCCAAATTTGCGACGTTAATTTTTTTCTACAGCGTCACAATGCCAAAAAAGGCATTTACGCTTCCGTCGCCTACTTTCCGTTTTGTCACAATTATTGCAGAAAAAGCAATAATTCCGCCAACCGTAGGCGCACCATTTAGTTCATTCCCATATTATGTAATCAACGCCATCAAATGAATGCAAGCACTTTTTTTTAAAACTAGTTTTTATTGATTAATTAAGTTTCAAAAAAAAGGGGCATTTGCTGGCTTATGCTCACATATTATGTAAATGAAAAAACGAATAATAAAAAGCTTTGCAACGCCAACGCTCGTAAACCAACCACTTAGTTACAAACCTTTTTATTATTTGCGTTTAGCGTGTAAATATATACACTTATATAGTTGTCATTTTTTGACTACTTTTTGTATATTGTAGTATGTGTTACAAATCATTTCATTACCAAACTTTAAGAGAAAAATATATCGCAGATTTAGATTGTCCGCAATGTTTTAATTCGGTTCGTTGGCGTTCTGTTTTGTGGTCTTGTAGTTACTGTAACTACATTCCAGCAGATGATTATTTAAAATAATTTTAGGTATTCAAAAATGATTTTATATATTTGTTCCGGGCAATGTCGTGGTGACAACCCAAAACGGTAACCGTTAAGACTAACCTATTCTTTTTTGAGTAGGTTATTTTTTTGCTTAACAGTTATTGTTATAAAAACCCACTAGAGTTTGAGAGCGTGAGCGTCTCAACTTCAATTGCTTAATAAACAAAGGTTATCATATTTGAATACTTTTTGTATATTAGCAAAATGAAATCGCTACTTAAATATATTTTTTCCGTGCTTACCGTTAAAGGTTGCGGACTTTATCTAGCGATTTCTTTCGCAACTGGTTTGCACGGTCAAAATTTAGAAACTTACCAAATTAAAGAAACACATAAAATCGATAGTGTTGTTTCTGCATTCAATTCTAAAGACAAATTAAAAGCATTGAGTTTATTACCAAGTGTCAGTTATAATTTTCAAACTGGTGTTTCTGTTGGTTTTAGCTTAAACAATTTTATTCAATTCACGCAAACCAAAAAGCGCAATAAAATTGAAGCTATGAAATTAAAAGTAACACTCGAGGAAAAACTAAAAGAAGATATAGAAAAGGCAGAACTAGAAAAAGAAACAATCGAATTATTGAAAGACGAAATTGTTTTAAATATTCAAGTCTTAAAAAATCGTTACGAACTTTATAAAATAGCTTTTATAAAACACAATAATAATGAGATTACTTTTTCAGATTTCACTACAAAAAAGATTAATTATTTAGAAAAATACAATACTGTATTTTCTAAAATTAGTAAGCTGGATATTTCACTTTTAAAGTATAAACAAAAATATAACGTAGTTTTATTTGATAGTAATGACTTAATAACCAATATAAAAATGTATGAAATCGCTAATTAAAATTGACAGTTTAAAAATTACTTTTCCTCGTGGTTTAGTTCAAATAGTGGACAACAAGCTAGGCGAAGAATACCAACGTGTTTACGTTCATAGTGGCGAACTTGAAAAGCGTAAAAACAAAGACACAGGCGAAATGGAAGATTTTGTAAATCTTCAAAAGCACGTTGTAGATGATACCTATGGTATCAAATCAAGAATTGCATTAGGTAGTTGGGTAATGGGAAACAATATTAACGAGGTTGTATTTATTCAAGTAAACGCTAAAATGTTGCGTGATAGATATTCGGAAGGTATCACAAAAGATAATTGGAAAATGGTTTATGACCACATAATAAACCAGCAAGTTATTTATATAGATGAGCGTGCTTGGTTGCAAGGTATGGTTAGTGATATAGATTTTTGTTATGACTTTGAAGCATCACAATCAGAGTTAATACAATCAAATAAAATGTTGTATTCAATGGTTTTACCACAACTACAAAAATTTGTTGACGTTCCTTTTTCAAGACAAACAAACGTAGGTATTCAATTCAACCGTAGAGAAAAAGCAACACCAGCAAAACCATTTGCAAAGATTTATCATAAAGGCACAGAGTTGCAATTTAATTCTGTAGAGTTTTACGAAAAGTTTTTAAAAGACCAGGACTTTTCAAACGTTGCACGTTTAGAAGTCAATCTAAAAAACTCTAAACACAAAAAGCATCATAATTTAATCCACATAAAATCATTTGAAGACTTACTAAATATGAAAGCAAAAGAGAAAGAAAAAGTTTTATTTGATGCGTTACCACGCTATGTAACAGGCATCACAAAAGAAAACATTTCAAAAGATTTAACGCCAAATGACCAATACTTGGTTTGGCTCTTTAATCAATTAATGCGACACGGTTACGGAAAATCTGCATTTGTTGCTGGTTTAGATATTTTCGAGGACAAACAACAAAGGCATAGAATGAGGAAAAAATTAAACAAATTATTCGATGAAATCCACGACCAAAAAACACTAACCGAAAACACTAGAATAGATGAAATTTTTAAGCAATTACGAATTATCGAATAGCCGACCAATGATGGTCGGATATTTATTATCATTTTTGATAACTTTAGGCAGCTGTAAAACGCACCAAAATTTCTCGAAAAAAGACCTAAATAATTTAAGAGTTACGGACTCGATTGCTCAAACCAATAAAGACGATTTAATTATAGAAAATTTACAGGATTTTCAATTAGAAGAAATCGAAGAATATTAATATGGCGAAATCGCCACAATTAAAATTTTATGATACAAGCAAATTTTAAGTATTTAAGCAAAGAGGAAAGCGAAAGGTTAATAAATTCCATTTCGTTTTTAAGGCACAAAGTAATTGCATTACTTATGCTAGATGCTGGACTTCGTGTTTCGGAAGCGTGTACTTTAACGCTTGGCAATTTTGATTTTAAGAAAAAACTTTTAACGGTTAAATCTTTGAAAAAGAAAAACGCTAACGATTTTCGTGTGGTACCAATATCAAATCGTCTATATCAAAATCTAGCGGAATATTTAGAGACGTTTAAAAAATACAATTCAGAAACACCATTATTTGCTGGATGCAATGGGCGTAAATTTATTTCACGTCAAGCGGTTTGGGATGCTTTAAAGAAATATCAAAAGCGTTGCAATCTTCCTAACTTTTCGCCACATAGTTTGCGACACACTTTCGCAACGCATCATTTATCAAGTGGTACGGAATTGGCAGAAATCAAAACAATGCTAGGACACAAAGCATTTGACACTACTTTAATTTATGCGCAAATCCCAACGGAAAAACTAATCGAGAGAGTAAACGAAGTGACATCAAAAAAACCAAATTTTCTAAAGAAAATTAGTAATGTTTTTTCGATGGCCACAAAAAGGAACAAACTCATTTCTTTAGATTTTTCAAATAACAAACTTACGTTTGGTCGCAATTTAGAAATTGCTCATTTGTCTAATAACATAAATAAAAACGTTAATACGATTTTAATTGGTGCAATTGGCGTTGGAAAATCTAAAATATTGGAAACCATTGAAACTGATAAAAAGATTTTAAAGCTGGACGATACGGAAAGCATTAAAAAATCTTTAGTAAATATTTTACTCTATTTGTTTGGTAACGATAAAAAAGCGGTTTTAAATCTTCTTTGGAAAGATTTTAATAAAGACGAAATCGTTAAAAAAATCCAGCGTGAAAATACTTTATCGCTTTGCGATAAAATTATGAGCGCAACCAAACCAAAAGAATATGTTTTGGTAATAGATAACATTTCTAATATTACGCCAAGTGGTAAAAAAGTAATCGAAAGATTTAAAGACCATTTCGTTATTATTTGTTCGGCTCGTGAAGTTAAAATAAAAGACACGTCTTTTATTTGGAACTTTGAAAAGGTTGAAATAAAACCTTTAAATCGCCACAACTCAATGTTGTTAATTAACAACCTTTCGGTTGGTATGGAAGTTGAAAACTGGGAATTATATCGCAATCACATTTACACGCAAACAAATGGAAATCCTCGAGCAATTACAGAATTGGTAGACAGATACAGAAAAGAAATGTTTGTATCAAATGACGTAGTGCGTGAAGTCAAACATATTGGCGCACTAAAGGAAATCGATATGACTTGGCTTATTGTGATTTTCCTTGGCGTTGTTATGGCTACTCGTTATATGGCAAAAGAGTTGGACGAACCAGCTTTAAAATTTATCGGTTCAGTTGCAATGATTGCGCTTTTAATGATGCGCCCTATGATGTATTCTTTAAAACGTAGGTTTCTGTAGCGTTCCTATGGAACGCAATGCTTTTAAAGTCTCGTTACATTTTTGTAAAAAATGCAATCCTTTAAAACTTTGTCAAAATACTAATTTTGTAAAGCGCGCGCCTTTCTTTTATTTAAAAAATTACACAGAATATAAATATATATTTTGTTTTTAAAAGTCTCTTAAAAAGGCTTAAAATGATTTTAGTTTTTATTTATAAGATTATAGATTTATTTAGTTATAGATTTATTTAGTTAAGATTTATTTAGTTAAGATTTATTTAGTTAGAATTTGAAAGTATTAAAATGATAGAAGATAAAAGTATTCAAGTATTTATTTGGGATAGAATTAATTGTAAACAGATAGCATTGTATAATAAAGTTTCGATTGATTTAGATTTCATTACTGAAGAAAATACAAATAAGAAGTTTAGTGATAGTAGATATAAAATAATAGCAAGATTTTTTTAAAGGTTTAGATTATGAATAAAGTATATAAATATTTAGTAATTGTAGTAGTAGTATTATTTAGTAATTATAGTTTTTCTCAAAGATTATTTATAAGTAAAAAGTCTAATAAAGAAGTAATTAAAGTTAAAGTAATATTACCTAAAGGATATAAATTGAATTTTATAAAAGGAAATAAAGTAGTCAAAAGTGTAGAATATATTGGCGAAAAGTTTTTTGAAATAAAGAATAGTAATGTAGAATTATTTAGTTTTTACGATGATAAATTTAACAAGACTTTCATTTTGATTTTAGATGATAAAGAAGATTTAAAAAGTAAGAATATAGTAATTAAGAATATAGATAATTTAGATAGTATTTAGTAATGACAGTTTATAATCATATAGCTGGCGGAATAGTTTTTACAGGTACATTTTGTAGTTTATTTGACGTTAATATTTTTGAAAATAAATATACAGTTGCAATAACAATAATTAGTTGTATTCTTCCAGATGTTGACCATACAAAAAGTTTAATAGGCAAAATATTCTTTCCACTTTCAAAATGGTTAAGTATAAAATTTGGTCATAGAACAATTACACATTCTTTATTGATTTATTTTTTGGTTGTATTTATAGTTTCATTTATAGAGAGATATTATTTAGATACAGATTATTATTGGTTAATTGTATTATTTGGTTTTGGTAGTCATTTGATATTAGATATGGTTACAGTACAAGGCATTCCGTTATTCTACCCTTTTAATAAAAATCCTTGCGTAATTCCAGCAAATCCCGATTTAAGATTAAGAACAGGGAATATAAAAACGGAAGGAATATTGTTATTTATTTTTTCAATTTTAACTTTCACTTTACAGCCACTTTTTGCAAATGGTTTTTGGTCAAATTATAACAAGTCTTTTAATACTATTGAACATATTTATAGAGAATATAAAGGAAGTAATATTTGTTTAGAAGTAGATTATAGTTATAGATATTATGGAAATGTAATTAGTAACAAAGGTTTTTTAGTAAATGCTTCAATAGATAATTTAGATATTTTAGAAGATAATAGTATTGTTAAAATAGAAGATAATGCTAATGTTGTTATAGATAAATTAGAGTTTAGAAAAACAGATAGTATTTATAGTTCGAGAGAAATTATTTTTAACGATGTTTCTTTAGATAGTTTAAATAAGATTTTGAATAATAGATATATTTTGAAAGGATTAGTATTTAGTAATAAAAAGGTAGATATAAATAATAAGTTATCAAATGTGATAAGTATTGAAAATAGTATAAATGATTTTAATGTAGTTGAAATTATAGAAGATAATAAAGACTTAAAAAATGTTGAATCTGATATACTAAAAGAACAATATAAAGTATCTCAAAAAAGACTAGAAAAATCTAAACTTCAATCAAGATTAAAAGAGATTAACGAGAATTTAAAAGTAGCTTCTAATTATGAAAAAGATAAATTAATAGTTGAATTGAATAGTATAAAAAATAGTTTGTCTAATTTAATTATTGATGAAAGTAATTTAAAAGGATTGTATTATAAAAAGAATAGTATTAATGATAAAATAGAATTGTCATTTAACGGAAGCATAAAATATTTAGTTCTGGAATAATTGATATATTTGTAATAGTAAAAAACTTTTTTTCGATTATTAAAATCGTAAAAATAAAAAGTATGAAAGCTGGTCTACATCTGAACACAGTAAAAAGCAGAAAGCTAATAATAGTAGTTTTCTGCTTTATTTATTAATACTAAGCAAAGTTTAAAAAATATAATAACATACAATTTCGTGCCTCATTGCTTAGTTATTATATTTTTTTGTAATGGCTTCATATTAATTTAAAAAAGTTATTATGTATTCAAAAAACATTAAGTACAGTAAATTACAATGGCATTATTTTAAACTTTCATTATCTTTAAAAAGGTCAATATCAGAGCGTAATTATTTCAA
>CAKMYR010000065.1 GCA_929200175.1 uncultured Gammaproteobacteria bacterium | reverse complement strand
GGTAAATGGGATGATTTATTTGCTAAAGATGTTAATGGCTTATTAAGAAAACGAATGGAAGAAGTAGTAGATGGAGAATATCAAGCATATAAAGCTAAAAATGGAGCCTATGTACGAAAACATTTTTTTGGTAAATATCCAGAATTATTAACTATGGTTGAAGATATGAGTGATGATGAAATTTATAGCTTAAATCGCGGAGGCCATGATCCATATAAAGTATTTCAAGCTTATAGTAATGCTAAAAATTGTACTGATAGACCTAGCGTAATTTTAGCTAAAACAGTTAAAGGATATGGAATGGGAGAAGCAGGAGAGGGACAAAATACTACTCATTCACAAAAAAAACTAGGGCTAGAGCAAGTTGCAAGGTTTGCTAATCGTTTTGATGTTCCAGTAACTAAAAATGATGTAGAAGAATTAAATTTATATAAGCCAAGTGATGATAGTGAAGAAATGATATATATGAAAGCCAAAAGAAAAAAATTAGGAGGATCATTGCCTTACCGCTCATTTGAACTTGAAAAAATAAAAATACCAGATTTAGAATTATTTGATGTTTTATTAAAATCTAGTGGAGATCGTCAAATATCAACAACTATGGCTTTTAATAGAATACTAAATCTATTAATTAGAGATAAAAAACTAAGTAATAAAATTGTACCAATTATTCCAGATGAAGCACGTACTTTTGGAATGGAGGGTTTATTTAGACAATTAGGAATTTATTCATCATCTGGACAGCTTTATCACCCGGAAGATTCAGATAAAGTAATGTGGTATAAAGAAGATATTAAAGGACAAGTACTACAAGAAGGGATAAGTGAAGCCGGAGGAATATCTGATTGGATAGCAGCTTCAACTTCTTATGCTACTCATAATGTTACTATCATACCTTTTTATATTTATTATTCTAAATTTGGATTTCAGCGGGTAGGAGATCTAATTTGGGCAGCTGGAGATATGCAAGCAAAAGGCTTTTTAATAGGCGGTACTTCAGGAAGAACTACGCTTAATGGCGAAGGATTACAACATCAAGATGGTGATTCTCATATAGTAGCTAATACAATTCCAAACTGTGTTTCTTATGATCCTACTTATGCTTATGAATTAGCAGTCATCATTCATAGTGGCTTATATAGAATGTATCAAAAGCATGAAAATATATTTTATTATATTACTACAATGAATGAATTATATGCTCATCCAGAAATACCAAAAGGTAGCGAAGATGGAATAATAAAAGGTATTTATTTACTAAAAAAATCTAAAAAATCCAAAAAAACTAATTTACAAGTCCAGCTTATGGGCTCTGGTACAATTTTAAGAGAAGTAGAAAAAGCATCACAAATACTTATCGATGATTGGGATATACAATCAAATGTTTGGTCTGTAACTAGTTTTAATGAATTAACTAGAGAAGCTCAAAACATTGATAGAATAAATCGTTTTAGTAATGATAATAAAATACCATATATTACAAAATGTTTATCAAACACTAAAGGTCCTGTTATAGCTGCTACTGACTACATTAAAAACTATGCAGAACAAATAAGAAAATATGTTCCTAATAGTTATGAAGTATTAGGAACTGATGGTTTTGGACGCTCTGATTCACGCCAATCTTTAAGAGACTTTTTTGAAGTTAGTGCTAATTATATCGTTATAACCGCCATCAAATCTCTTGTTAAAGAAGGCGATATCGATAAATCAATATTCAAAAAAGCCTTAAAAAAATACAATATAGACCCTGATAAACCTAATCCTATAAAAGTTTAGGATTTATCCGAAAGAACTTTACGAGATAATTGAATACGGCCTTTATTAATATTTATTACCTTAACTTCAATTTCTTCACCTTCTTTTAAATAATCTTCAACTTTATTTACTCTTTCGTTTGCAATTTCAGAAATATGGAGTAATCCATCTTGATTAGGTAAAATATTTACAAATGCGCCAAACTCAACAATTTTTACTATTTTGCCTTTATAAGTTTTATTTATTTCAGGTACTGCTGTAATATCTTTTACCATTTTTAATGCAACATTAAATGATTCTTCATTGTGAGCAAAAACATTTACATTGCCATCATCATCTACATCAACACTAGCGCCAGATTTTGCAACGATAGATTTAATAGTTTCTCCACCTTTTCCAATTAAATCTCTGATTTTATTGGTATCAATTTTAATTATAGTATTTTTAGGTAAATTTTTATTATCTAAATTAGGTTGGCAAATAACTTTATTCATTTGCCCTAATATATTTAATCTAGCATCTTTAGCTTGTTTTAAAGCTATTTCCATAATATCTTTAGTAATGCCTTGAATTTTAATATCCATTTGAAGGGCGTTGATTCCTGATGAAGTTCCAGCTACTTTAAAATCCATATCTCCTAAATGATCTTCATCACCTAAAATATCTGTTAGTACTGCAAATTTATCACCTTCTTTGACTAATCCCATAGCTATACCAGCTACTGGAGATTTTAATGGCACACCTGCATCCATTAAAGATAAAGAGGCTCCACAAACACTAGCCATAGAACTAGAGCCGTTAGATTCAGTAATTTCTGATACTACACGAATAGTATAAGGAAAATCATCAATTGATGGCAGGCAAGACTCAATTCCTCTTCTAGCTAAACGACCATGCCCAATTTCTCTACGCTTAGTAAATCCTATACGTCCAACTTCACCTACACAATATGGAGGAAAATTATAATGCATTAAAAAATAATCATTTTGACGCTCAGAATATTCTAATTTTTCAATTAGTTGTGATTCTTTTTTAGAACCTAAAGTAGTAACTACCAATGCCTGAGTTTCACCTCTGGTAAATAATGAAGAACCATGAGTATTTTTTAATACTCCAGTTTCAATACTTAAATCACGAACAGTTGTTAAATCTCTTCCATCTATTCTTGCTTCTCCAGATAATATTCGGTTACGAACAGTTGATTTTTCAATTTTTTTAAAGTATTTAACTATTTCTTCTTCGTTATTTTCTTCTTCATTGATTAATTCTGCTACAGCATTATTTTTAAGCTCATCTATTTTTTCATAACGTTCTAATTTATCTTTTATTTGATAGGCATCATTAATTTGAGAATCAAACTTTGATTTAATAGTATTGAATAATGTTTCATTAATCGAAACTGGTTCCCAAGCCCATTTTTCTTTGTTGACTTCATCGCTAAATTCTTTGATGTTTTGAATTGCAATTTGAAATTCTTTATGGGCATACATAACAGCATCAAGCATTGTTTGTTCCGAAAGCTCATTTGCTTGTGATTCAACCATTAAAACCGCATCAGAAGTACCAGCTACCACCATATCAAGCTCTGAATTTTCTAATTCTAAATAAGTTGGATTAAGGATATATTCTTCATTTTTATAACCAACACGAGCAGCGCCAACTGCATTGTTAAATGGCAAATAAGAAATACTAAGAGCAGCAGATACTGCTAACATTGAAATAATATCAGGGTCAGTCTCGGAATTAGAAGAAACAACAGCAACTAAAACTTGAACTTCATTCATAAATCCATCTGGAAATAACGGACGAATAGGGCGATCAATTAAGCGTGAAGTTAATATTTCTTTTTCACTAGGTCTGCCTTCTCTTTTTAAAAAACCTCCTGGAATTTTTCCATTAGAATAAGTTTTTTCAACATAATCAACTGATAATGGGAAAAAATTTTGTCCAGACTTTGCTTCTTTTACGCCTACAACAGTTGCTAATACTTGGGTATCATCCATACTAGCTAATACAGACCCATGAGCTTGTCTTGCAATACGGCCAGTTTCTAACGTAATAGTATTTTTACCCATGGTAAAACTTTTTTTTATGATTTTCATAAAACCTCTTAAAATTTAAATAAAAAAATTATGGTTACAATCAAAAAAGTTCTATTCAAAATATATTAAAACAAAATAGATTTTGAATAAAACCTAAATTATGTAAACCACAATAAGTTTGCTTATTATCCATTAAATAAATCTTTTATGGTAGTTATTAATTAAATACTAGAAAATTTATCTATAGTTTTCTCAATGTTTTCCATACTAGTTGCAAATGATAAGCGAATATAATTTTGAGCTCCAAAAGCAGTGCCGGGAACTAAGGCAATATTTAATTTCTCTAAACAATAGGCCGATAACTCTAAATCATCTTTAAATCCTAATCTTTGAATTAACCCTTTGACTCGTGGAAATGAATAAAAAGCACCTTGTGATATAGGGCATTCAATACCATCTATAGTATTTAACGAATCTACTATAAAATCATGTCTTTTTTTAAATTCAGTTACCATAGTTTTAATAATGCTTTGATCTGCAGATAAAGCCTCAAGTGCAGCTTCTTGAGCAATAGAACAAGGATTTGAAGTTGATTGTCCTTGAATTTTTTTCATACTTTTTATAATATCTTCATTGCCTGCACAATAACCAATACGCCAACCAGTCATAGCATATGCTTTAGAAACTCCATTTAGAATAATTGTACGATCCTTTAAATCATTATCAACCATTGCTATATTTGAAAAATCTTCATTATTCCAACGAATATATTCATAAATATCATCACTAATTACAAATATTTTAGGATAATTTTTTAATACACTGGCTAAAGACTTTAATTCATCTTTAGAATAAATAACTCCAGTTGGATTAGAAGGACTATTAATTACTACTAATTTAGTTTTATCAGTAATACTATTTTCTAATTGCTTTGCTGTTATTTTAAAATTTTGTTCTAATTCAGTTTTTACAAAAACAGGCTTAGCTCCAGCTAATATAACCATATCAGGATAACTAACCCAATAAGGTGATGGAATAATAACCTCGTCTTCGTCATCTAAAATAGCTTGACAAAGATTATAAAAAACTTGTTTTCCTCCTGATGAAACCATTACTTGAGAGCTTGAATATTGTAAATTATTATTATTTTTAAATTTATCAATAATTGCATTTTTTAAATCATTAGTACCATCAACAGCGGTATATTTAGTTTTGCCATCACCAATAGCTTTTATTGCTGCTTGTTTGATATTTTGCGGGGTATCAAAATCAGGCTCTCCTGATCCCATAGGGATAATTGGAATGCCTTTTGCTTTTAATTCATTGGCTTTAGCTGTTATTGAAAGTGTTGCTGATGGTTTTATTTTTTGTACTCTATTGGAAAGAATTTTCATTATTTAATAAACGATTACACAGTTTATAATATGATAATGAAAAATCATTTATATAGCAATAAATTTAAATTAAAATCCAAATTTTCTCCAGCTGGAGATCAGCCAGAAGCTATAAAATCTTTAGTAGCAAATATTAATGCAAACCAAAGATTTCAAACTCTTTTAGGGGTAACTGGTTCTGGCAAAACTTTTACTATTGCTAATGTTATTAAAAAAACTAAAAAAGCCAGCCTTATCATAGCTCCTAACAAAACTTTAGCTGCTCAACTATATAATGAAATGAAAGAGTTTTTTCCGCATAATGCGGTTGAATATTTTGTTTCTTATTATGATTATTATCAGCCAGAGGCATATGTTCCAGCATCTGATACTTATATAGAAAAAGACGCTTCTATTAATGATGCTATTGAGCAAATGCGGCTTTCTGCTACTAAATCTTTATTAGAGCGTGATGATGTAATTATAGTTGCTAGTGTTTCTGCTATTTATGGCTTAGGAGACCCAAGCGCTTATAAAGAAATGTTATTAACTTTAAAATGTAGTGAAATAATTAATAGAAAAAAGATTTTTCTTAAATTATCGCAAATGCAATACACTAGAAATGATGTTAGTTTAACCAGAGGTAATTTTCGGGTTAAAGGTGAAATTATTGATATTTTTCCAGCAGATTCAGAGCAATTAGCAGTTCGTATTGAAATGTTTGATAATGAAATAGAAAGAATATATTGGTTTGATCCTTTAACTGCAGAAAAATTTGAATCTGTAGATGAAATTACGATTTATCCGCAAACTCATTATGCTACTTCAAAAACTAATATTATTAATATTGTTGATGATATTAAACAAGAGCTTAAAGAAAGATGTGAAGAATTATCAAAAAATAATAAATTAGTAGAAATTGAGCGCCTAACTCAAAGGGTTAAAATGGATATTGAAATGATGTGTGAGTTAGGATATTGTAGCGGAATTGAAAATTATTCGCGTTATCTTTCTGGGAGAGCAAAAGGCGAAGCACCACCTACATTAATGGATTATTTACCAAATGATGCCTTAGTTATAATAGATGAATCTCATGTTGCTATTGGGCAAATAAATGGAATGTATAAAGCTGATAGAATGCGTAAAGAAAATTTAGTTGAATATGGATTTCGTTTACCTTCAGCGCTTGATAACAGACCATTAAAATTTGATGAATTTGAAAAGCTAATAAACCAAGCTATTTTTATTTCAGCAACACCTGCAAACTATGAATTACAAATATCTAAATCAATAGTAGAACAAATAGTACGACCAACAGGATTACTAGATCCAAAAATCGATATTCGCCCTGTACATACTCAAGTAGATGATTTATTAAGTGAAATAAATAAACGTGTTAAAATAAAAGAGCGCGTTTTAGTTACAACTCTTACTAAAAGAATGGCAGAGCAATTAAGTGATTATTTAAATGAGCATAATGTTAAAGTTCGTTATCTACATTCTGATGTTAATACAGTTGAAAGAGTAGAGATTATTCGTGATTTACGGCTTGGAATATTTGATGTATTAGTTGGAATTAATTTATTAAGAGAAGGCTTAGATATTCCAGAAGTTTCCTTAGTAGCTATTTTAGATGCAGATAAAGAAGGGTTTTTACGCTCTGAACGCTCTCTTATTCAAACTATGGGCAGAGCAGCTAGGCATATTAATGG
>CAKMYR010000064.1 GCA_929200175.1 uncultured Gammaproteobacteria bacterium | reverse complement strand
GTTAAATACTCAATGCGTTTATTTCCATCTTTATTAAATACCTTAGTGTTAGGTGTAGTAGCAACTTTTATTGGTTTAATTTTGGTTATTGGCGCCTTAGAATACGAAAGTTTTAAACCTAAATACCAAAGAGCCAACCGATATTTTAATAATCCATTATGGATTTGGGTTGCTTATTTACCCTTGATTATTCCAGCGATATCTTTTATGTTTGGTGTTTATGTGTTATTTTTGTATTTGGATTTGAACTATAAATGGATTGGGTTATTTTGGGTACATGTGCTTTGTATTATTCCTTATTTATTCTTAAGTTTGACCAGCAACTACTTAAGTTTTAATCAGCGTTATATTGTGCAAGCATTATTATTATCGCATAACTATTGGAAAGCACTATTTAGAATAAAATTACCTATGTTAGCTAAGAGTATTGCATTTGCTTTTGCGCTTGGCTTTTCGGTGAGTGTTGCTCAGTATATCACCACACTTTATATAGGTGGCGGTCGTATTAGCACCATTACTACAGAAATTCTATCAAGTTTAAGTGGAAGCAACCGTAATGTATTATCAATTTACACCTTATATCAATGGTTATTGCCATTATCGATTTTTCTTATCGCTTTTTTAGTCCCAAACTATCACAACACAAATACCTTTAAAAAAGGCTCACAAGGATAGATTAATGATTGAAATTGAAAACCTAACTATTCGATATAATAACCCCCCCAATCCGCAGAATGCTTTTTTATGTAAAAATATTAATTTATGCGTTGAAAATGGCGAATTTACTAGCATTATGGGGCCATCTGGATGCGGCAAAACTACTTTACTTTCTGCGATTACCGGTAGTCTTTCTACTGATTTTAATTTAAGCGGCGACATACGAATTGATTGTCAATCTATAATTGGTGTACCTATAGAAAAACGCAGTGTAGGAATGATTTTTCAAGAAGCACTTTTGTTTCCGCATATGAATGTAGAGGAAAATTTACTGTTTGGAATGCACGCAAAATTAACCAAGAAAGAAAAATTAACACAAGTTAATAAATGGTTATCTATAGCAGATTTAAAAGGGATGAATAAAGCTCATATTGATACTCTGTCTGGTGGTCAAGGTTCGCGCGTTTCTCTGTTACGAACATTAATTTCAAGACCAAAAGTGATTTTATTAGATGAGCCATTTACTAAATTAGATGAGCACCTAAAAATCAAGTTTAGACGATGGGTTTTTGATACGATTAAAGCTCAAAATATTCCTGCTATTCAAGTCACGCATAACATTCAAGATGTCATTGAAGGCAAGGTGATTAATTTTGAGCAATATAAATAATAAGTAAGCCTTTATAAATGATTAACTTCTTACAACAAGTGTTGCAACAAATGTTTTTTTAGTAAAATTATTTCAATATGCTAGATAAATACTCATTACAAATCATAAAACCTCCACTCAATTGGATAGTTAAAAAATTGGCACGCCTCAATCTCAAGCCTTACCAAATCACCTTAGGAGGGTTTGGCTTGGGTATGCTCGGCGTAGTTCTGATTATTTATGAGCAATACTTGGGCGCACTTTGCCTAATTCTGTTAAATAGAATTGCAGACGGTTTAGATGGAGCGCTTGCTCGATATAAAAGCGAAGAAAGTGCAGCTGGTGCATTTCTTGATATTGTATTAGATTTTATTTTCTATCAAGCAGTTATAGTTGGCTTTGCACTTGTATCTCCCAACAATGTTACAGTATCATTATTACTAATGCTAAGTTTTGTGGGAACCGGATGTAGTTTTCTTGCCTTTGCCATTTATGCTGAGAAATTTAAAATTAAAAACATTAACTTTCCACAAAAAGGCTTCCACTATATGAATGGTTTTGCCGAAGGTACAGAAACAATACTATTTTTTGCATTAATTTGCTTGTTTCCTTATTATTATGTACCATTAGCTTTTGGTTTTATGGTTATTTGTATCGCAACAACTATTGTGCGGATTTGGTTTGGCTATCATACGCTTAACTCATTCTCCGAATAAAAATGAGTAAACCAAGGTAAAATATATTATACTATTTAGACAAACCTTTCTTAAAGATTAAACTATAATCTTTATTAATTATTTTTTATTTACCCTTATGTTGAAAAAAATTATTTTAATTGCAGTCATTGTAGCTTTAGTTGGTTCATTTTTTGTTTTTGATTTAGGGCAATATTTAACCTTAGAACAAATTAAAAATCACCACGAAAAAATTAATCAATTGTATGTTGAAAATCAAATTTTAATATTAATTAGTTTTTTTGCAATCTATGTTGCTGTAACTGCGTTATCTCTACCAGGGGCTGCCTTGATGACAATTGCTGCTGGTGCCTTTTTTGGTGTAGTAGCTGGCACCTTAGTTGTTTCTTTTGCAAGTAGCTTAGGAGCAACATTAGCCTTTCTTATCTCACGCTTTTTATTAAAAGAAAGTATTGAAAAAAAGTTTGCAAACAAAATTGAGCCGATTAATAATGGTTTAGCCAAAGAAGGGGCATTCTATCTCTTTACCTTGCGCTTAGTGCCACTTTTTCCTTTCTTTGTGGTCAACTTGGTAATGGGGGTTACTAAATTACCAGTATTCACCTTTTATTGGGTTAGTCAATTAGGCATGTTGGCAGGAACTATTGTATATGTCAATGCAGGAACCCAGATTTCGCAACTACAATCGATTAATGATATTCTTTCTTTTAACTTGTTAATTTCTTTTGCACTTTTAGGTATTTTCCCTATTGCAGCAAAAAAATTAATTGAATTTATAAAAAAATATAAAAAATAAACAACTTGTTGATTATGAAAAATTATTCCAAACCAAAGCAATTTGATAATAATATTGTTGTTATTGGAGCTGGTTCGGGTGGTTTGATTAGTTCTTATATTGCTGCTATTGTAAGAGCTAAGGTAACATTAATTGAAAAACATCAAATGGGCGGAGATTGCTTAAATACAGGCTGTGTGCCAAGTAAAGCACTAATTAAATCCGCTGCTATTGCTCATTATTTTCGTAAAGCAAATAACTACGGTATTGAGGCAATTGAACCTAAGGTAAATTTTGCCGAAGTGATGGAAAGAATCCAGCGAATTATTAAAAAAATTGAGCCTCACGATTCTGTCGAGCGTTTTACTAGCTTAGGAGTCAATGTGATACAAGCTAAGGCAACTATCATTTCTCCTTGGGAGATCGAAGCAAACGGTAAAATTATTACCACAAAAAATATTATTATTGCCTCAGGTGCATCGCCTCTTATTCCGCAGCTTGAAGGAATTGAGAAGATTACTCCATTAACTTCTGAAAATCTTTGGGAAATTAGAGAGCTTCCCAAACGAATTATTTGTTTAGGCGGCGGACCAATTGGCTCAGAGCTTTCTCAAGCCTTTGCTCGCTTGGGTTCTAAAGTTACACAAATCGAGAGAAATCCACGCATTATGCCAAATGAAGACAAAGATGTCTCTGCTTTTATAGAAAAGAAATTTATCTCTGAAGGGATTAATATATTAACCAGTCATAGCGCTGTTAAAATCGAAGTGGTGGACGGCGAAAAAATACTACATTGTAAATTTGAGGAAAAAATAGTTAAACTCCCTTTTGATGAATTGATTGTTGCCATTGGCAGAAAAGCAAATGTTAGCGGTTTTGGGCTAGAAGAGTTAGAAGTTGAATTAACCGAGCGACAAACAATAAAAGCAAACCCTTTTTTAGCAACCAATTATCCAAATATTTACGCCGTTGGTGATGTAACCGGTCCTTATCAGTTTACTCACACTGCCTCACATATGGCATGGTACGCTGCTGTCAATGCCCTATTTGGCAAATTTAAAAAATTTAAAATTGACTATTCAGTGATACCATGGGCAACTTTTACCGATCCAGAAGTTGCTAAAGTTGGATTAAATGAAACCGAAGCAAAACAACAAAATATTCCTTATGAAGTAACTGTATTTGAATTAGATGATTTAGATCGCAATATCGCTGATGGCGCTGAAGAAGGTTGGATTAAAGTACTAACAGAACCAAATAAAGATAAAATACTTGGTGCTAGTATGGTAGGAGTGCACGCTGGTGATTTAATTCATGAGTATGTTATCGCTATGAAACAAGGGATTGGGTTAAATAAACTTCTTGGCACAATCCATATTTACCCCACCTTATCAGAAGCTAACAAAATGGTCGCAGGAAAATGGAAACAAAACCACAAACCTTCCGAAAAAATAATGAAATGGTTGGAAAAATTTCACTCTTGGATGAGAAAATAATAAATACCTAAATATGGACTATCGTCTTCTTATAAGTGTAAGCATTTTTTTACTTATCATTAGCTTGGAAAGATGGCATCCAATACGCTTTGAAGATAAACATAAATTTATTCGCTGGATAACTAACATTGGTATTGGTTTAACTAATATTGTGCTGATTAAAATTTTTGCAGCAGGCATTCTTGTAACTTTAGCAAATTTAATAAGCGAGCAACAAATTGGTTTAATTTATTGGCTTAATCTGCCTTCTTTATTACATCCAAGTATTATTCTTGTTATCAGTTTATTACTACTGGATTTTCTAATTTATGTACAACACGTTGCCAGTCATCGCATTCCTATACTATGGCGTCTACACAAAGTCCATCACACAGATAAGACTCTTGATGCAACTACAGCAATTCGTTTTCACCCATTAGAAATATTTCTTTCTTTAGGTTATAAAGCTATATTGATTGTATTATTTGGTTTTGATATGTATACCATAATTATTTTTGCAATATTACTTAGTGGTAGCGCTATATTTAATCATGGAAATATCAATTTACCTAAAAAACTCGATGGTTGGTTAAAAAAAGTTATTATCACACCCAATGTACATTTTATTCATCATTCAACCGTACCAACTGAAACCAACTCAAATTACGGTTTTTTTCTTATCTGGTGGGATAAAATATTTTCCACTTATCAAGCAAAACCACATCAACCATTGAGTCATTTGAAACTTGGATTAGAAGAACATGAAAAAACTATCTCGTATTTTTCTCTCCTATTCCTTCCTTTTAACCAACTAAAAAATAATAAATAATTATGAAAAAAATATTAACTTTATGCCTATTTGCTACGATATTTGGGCAAACTTTTATAGTAAACGCAGATGAAAACAAAAAAATTATAATTGGTGATTTCAGTAACAACAAACTACAAAAATGGGAAGAAAAAACCTTTAAAGGTAATTCAAAATACGAATTACAAAAACAAGACGGCGAACTAGTTCTTGGTGCATCGAGTTCAGGCACAGCATCTGCTTTATTTTATTCAAAAGATATTGATTTATCAAAAACACCATTTTTAAGTTGGCGCTGGAAAATCCAAAACAAACTAGATACAAAAGACGAAACAGTAAAATCAGGAGATGACTATGCCGCTCGTATTTATGTTGTTAGAGATGGCGGTTTATTTATTTGGAAAACCATTGCTATTAACTATGTTTGGTCAAATCAACAAAAACAATTTTCCGTATGGAACAATGCTTTTGCCGGCAAAAATGCAAAAATGCTTTCCTTACGAGATAATACAGCTAAAACCAATCAATGGTACCAAGAAAAAAGAAATATTCTAGAAGATTTCAAAAAACTCTACCCAGATGAAGATGTTACTGAAATTGACGGCATAGCCCTAATGGTAGACACCGACAACACCAAAACTACCGCCAAAAGTTTTTTCGGCGATATTATTTTTAGCAGCGAATAATCAAAACCCAAATAACCCTGTTTGCTTGATATCCTCAAGCAAACAAGAGACAAGGAAAATTAACTAAGATAAATAATACATGACTATAAATTCATACTTAATAGGGAATAATGCTAACTTTTATTTGAATCTATTTTGTAAACTTGTTGTTAGTACATTTATATCTACACTATTTATAAAAAAATAAATTCATGTATAAACTAAATAAAATATTGATAACTATCATTTTCAAAAACTGGCAGCTTGATTAAGACTTTAGATCCTTAACATTTGAATTTAATTGCCACTTTAGCGGGTCAGCTGGAATAATTTTTTAGGTGTCTTTATATTCATAAAATATTGTTCTTACTAAAATTATTCAAATTAAAGTAGCCTGCCCCATTATTTTCATTATTTTAGATATTTTCATAGATTGGTGAAAATTCAGTTTTAATTGCTTTTTCAAGTTTTTCAATATCATTTGATGTAACTCCTTTTTCGTATCTCATTAACCCAACAGCTGTTTTGATATGCGACTGAAATTCAGTATTTGAGATTATTTGGTTGAAGTCTTCGATAATTGTACGAAAGCGTTTAAATGTTTCTTTTTTAAATAATTGTGCGTATTCATCCACGTAAGAACCTTGTGCTTCATGACCAGTAAATGGATCTATGATTTTGGGTACATAAACAATATTCCATGGCGCAGTAAAGCAGTAGACATTTTTTGTTTTACCAAATACGTGTGAAATTTGGTAGTTACGTATTGGTTTAAACGAATTTCCGCCAGATTTTGAATAGCCTGTCCACTTTCGTAACAATTTGGTTGGAATAGCATTATTTGTTGGATCTTTTACAATATTATCATTACCTATAAGGTTTTCATAAAATTTCTGAAAAAGATGAGTGCCTTTTGCGTTTTTGCCGAAGCCTCTAATAAATACCTCTTGCCCAAATTGAATTTTATCCTTCAAAGATTCCCACTCAATTTGAGCCTTTTTGACATCGACGTAGATTGTCTCGGACAATCCAAACTCGAATAACTGATCTTTTGATATAAGACCTCTGGAAAATAATTGCTCGTAGGAATCTCGCATTTTTATTACTAATACCTTAATTTGTGGCGAGTGTTAGAGAGTCTGGCAACATTGATTTGTTAGCCGTAACTAACTCAATATCTGGCAAATTATCGGCAACCTCTTGAACGG
>CAKMYR010000063.1:6242-6938 GCA_929200175.1 uncultured Gammaproteobacteria bacterium | reverse complement strand
TATCTGCAACTCAAAATTCCATTCTTTATACGCCTTCAATTAGAAGGTGTATATTCCACGATTACTTAGATAGCTTTGTGTTGCCTACATGACAGTTAGAAAACTAGTTTAAGTAAGTGATTAAAAACACACATCAGCAAATCAATATAATTATACTGCAACTGATAATTTTCTGCTTAATTTTTTTGCATAATATAAGTTAATTGTTTATTTTATATACAAATCTAATGTCCTTTATTTTTTACTTAGTATACGCAAACTAATAAAATATAGAAGTCATTAATTTAACATATGTACAACAAATAATAAGGGCATTAAAAATATGTTTATCAAAGAGTTAAAGATAAAAAATTTTAAATGTTTTGCAGACCTACCCAAGTTAGAATTTCAAATTCCTAATGGAAAACTAGGTAGTGGTTTAAATATTCTAGTAGGTAATAATAATTGTGGTAAATCTACTATTTTAGAAGCTTTAGAAATCCTAAATATAAACAAAGGTAAACTTCAAAAAGAGTTAAAGAATAAAAATTATTCTGAAAAAGAAATGTCTATAGAAATAACTTTGACCGATAATAAGAAAGACATTACTATAAAATTAATAAAAAATAACCCACAAATTTCAAACCCAAATGATAATAATAACTATACAGATTTATCGCCTACAAAATTCTCTGAGTTATCTACGTTATTTGAGAT
>CAKMYR010000063.1:0-6232 GCA_929200175.1 uncultured Gammaproteobacteria bacterium | reverse complement strand
ACAACCAATTTTAAACTCAAATGATAATAAAGATTTGTCGTTTACAGAATTATCTAAATTATTTGAGATAGCTATCTTAAAACCTACTGACGATCCTAATAAACAAATAAATTATGGTGCAAAAACTATATTTAGAAACATTTTAAAAGAGTCTGTTGATCTAGAAAAAACTGAGCAATATAAACAGTTGCAAAGTTATCTTACTGGAGATTTAGCTTCAGCATTTGAAAAAGAGTTTCTTAATACAAGGGTGGAAATACAAAACCGCTGCACAGAACAATTTAATATGCCTCTAACTATTGAATCTGAATTTGGCGAAATAAAAGCTGAAGATTTATTTAAAATACAGAATTTAAATATAGATGATGGCATATCAACACCTTTAGAATATAAAGGAAGTGGTATGCAAAGAGCTGTAATGTTGTCTATGTTACAAGTCTATGCTAAAATTATATGCAAAAAAAGCAATAAGGAAGAAAAAGTAAAGACACTTTTATTACTTTTAGATGAACCTGAAAATTGCTTACACCCTAAAGCGCAAAAAAAACTACTAGAAGCACTTATAACAATTTCTAAAAATCAACAAGTTTTTATTGCTACACATTCGCATTATTTTTTTCATACTCAAAATATACAAAATATAGGTTGTTACCTTTTTAATACAGAAAATAATACCAATAAAGTTGAATCTATCGAAGAAATAAGCCTACTTCCTTGGGGACCTACTTGGGGAGAAATAAACTATTTTGCTTATGACATGCCTACAATAGAATTACACAATGAGCTTTATGGATTTTTGCATGATAATAATTGCGAATCATCCCCTATAGATAAGTTTGATACATGGTTACAATTGAAACTAGATGGTAAAGAACTTAAAGAATATAAGCGAGACACACAACTGAAAAAAATAACTCTATGCACTTATATACGTAATCAAATTCATCATCCAGAAAATCTAGAAAATCAAAAAAATGGAAAAAATAAAAAATACACAACAACAGAATTAAAAGACTCAATAAATATTCTTATTGATATAATAAAAAAAGAAAAAGAAAAAAAGGGGGAAGAAGAAGAGAAAAAGAAGAAAGAAGAAGAAAAAGCAATTACTAGTAGCCAACAACCTTCGGAAACTAGCAAACCTAAAAAAACACCAGTTAATGTAACGTCTACCAAAACAAAATCAAATGAACCTGCAACTGAAGAAAGTTAACAAAAGCAACAAAAATTTATAAAAATTATGGCTCTGTTGCTTATAACCTACTAGCAACAGAACTTTGCACTAATTTTAGAAATATTCTTGAAAGTATGATAGAATATGATCTTATCTCTGGCGTGGTTGTAAGATGCAGACGCTCAATTAATACATTGAATAAAATAAATAATTTAGCAAAAATCACAATAGAAGATTGTAAAATATTTGATGATTTAATGACAAAATATTCAAGATACCTACACTCACAGCCAAGTGAAGCACCAGTTCAATTACCTGAACCTGATGAATTAAAACAGGATTTTAATAAATTAGCTAGTTGGCTAGAAGAATTTAATAAAAAACTTAAAGGAAATAAATGAAAATACTCCACACTTCCGATTGGCACTTAGGTCGCAGGCTTTATGGTAAGCAACGCTATGATGAATTTAAACAATTTTTAACTTGGTTGCTTGATACCATAAAAACTGAAGAGATAAATACTTTATTAGTTGCTGGTGATATCTTTGATACCACGACTCCTAGTAATACAGCACAAGAGCTTTATTATACTTTTCTGACACAGGTTGCTAATATCAGTTGCTGTCGCCATATTGTAATAATTGCTGGCAATCATGATTCACCATCCTTTTTAGATGCACCTAAGCAACTATTAAAAGCATTAAATGTACATGTAGTCAGTTCAATAACTGAGGTTTTAGCAGATGAAGTTCTGGTTCTACGTAAAGCTGATCAAACTCCGGAAGCTATAGTGTGTGCAGTGCCATATTTGCGAGATAAAGATATTCGCACGTTAGATCCAGGTGAAACTAGCGATGAAAAAAATTGCAAGATGATTGCAGGGTTAAAAAAACACTATGCAGATGTTTGCGAAATTGCTGTACAAAAAAGAGCTGAACTTCAACAACAAGGATATTCTAAATTACC
Source organism: uncultured Gammaproteobacteria bacterium (assembly GCA_929200175.1). Lineage (GTDB taxonomy): Bacteria > Pseudomonadota > Gammaproteobacteria > PS1 > Pseudothioglobaceae > CAKMYR01. The sequence goes on along the minus strand of CAKMYR010000063.1, from coordinate 4,092 downwards.
GATTATTGCTATGGGGCATTTGTTTACTGCAGGTGCTACAACTTATAATGACGATGGTGTTCGCGAACTTTATGTAGGCTCCTTAGCTCATGTAGGTAAGGATGTATTCCCTCAAGAAATTGATTATCTTGCTCTTGGACATTTGCACATTCCACAAACTGTTGGAGGTGCAGAACATATACGTTATAGTGGCTCCCCTATACCTATGGGCTACGGCGAAGCTAAGCAACAAAAAGAAGTTATTGTGTTAGAGTTTAATGGTATTACTCCAAATATTCAGAAAATTACAATACCTTGTTTTCAACAATTAATACGTATAGTTGGTACTATAGATGATATCCGTACAAAGTTAAATTCTCTAATAAAAATAAACAGTAGCGCTTGGATTGAAATTGAATGTACTGATAGTAGTGGTGGTAATGTACAAGAGATGATAGATGACGATTTTGCTGACTCTGACATAAAAATTTTACGGATAAAAAATAACATTAAAAATACCCAAATAATTAGTAGTATTACTGAAAATGAAACCCTTGAAGATTTAAATATTATCGAAGTGTTTAACCGCTGTTTAGATGCAGAGGGCATATCAGAAGAATCTAGGAAAGAATTGCTAGCTAGCTATAACGAAATAATTCAATCTCTTCATGATGAAGACATAAACGCAAAATAGAGCTGTTGATAATGAAAATACTTAAATTAGAATTTAAAAATCTTAACTCCCTTTACGGCGAATGGACTATTGATTTTACTCAAACCGAATATTTACAAAATGGAATTTTTGCTATTACTGGAGAAACAGGATCTGGCAAGACAACTATTCTGGATGCTATTTGCTTAGCTTTGTATGGTAAAACTCCACGCCTAGCTAAAATAACTAAAAGTGTCAATGATATTATGACACGACATACTGGAGAATGTTATGCTAAAGTATTATTTGAAACCCAAGAAGGTCGCTTTCAATGCGATTGGATGCAACACCGTGCTGGAAAAAAAGCAAAGGGTAGTTTGCAAGATCCAAAACATGAAATTGCAGATGCCGATAGCAAAAAACTCATAGAAACTAAAAAAAGCTTAGTTTCTAGGGTTATCGAAGAAAAAACTGGTATGGATTTCGAACGGTTTACGCGCTCGATTCTATTAGCTCAAGGTGGTTTTAATAAATTTTTAACCGCAGATATTGAAGATAAATCAAAAATTTTAGAACAAATTACTGGCACTGAAATTTATACCAATATTTCCCAAAAGGTTCATCAGCGTAATAAAGAAGAAAAAGACAAATTAAAACTTCTTAATGCTGAAATATCAGGAATAGAGGTTCTAAAACTAGACGAAGAACAACAATTAAAAGATAACATCTCTGCAAAAGAAGTGGAAAAAAAAGCTCTAGAAAAAAAATGTAGTAGCCTAGCAGAAGATATAAAATGGCTAAAAGATATTGAAAAATTACAGCTAGAAATTAACAGTTTAAATAAAGAGGAAGTCGAGTTAAAACAAGATACTGAGAATTTTCAATTAGATCGTGATAAACTTGATAAAGCTAATAAAGCTACATTACTGAATGTACCTTATACAACTCTCGAGACAATTCGTAACCAGCAAAAAGAAGATCAACAAAAATTAACAACTAAAGAAGAAGATTTACCAGAATTAGAGTCGTCTGCTAAAAAACATGCTAATGATCTCAAATCAGCAGAACAACAGAATAAACAAGCAGAACAAAATGCAGAAGATGCAAGACCAATTATCAATCAAGTTCGTGTTCTTGATGAGCAATTAATAGACAAACAAAAAGATATAAATACAGAGAAAAACAGCTATAAGCAAAATCAGGCAGATATCAATACCGATAAAACCACTAGAGATACAAAGAAACAATCACTTGATATAACTCAAAAAAAATTAGAAAATATAACAACTTATTTTAAAGACAATGAAGAAGATGAATGGTTAATTAGTAATTTAACTGGTGTTGAGCAGCAATTCAATAATTTACAAGATATACAAAACGATATTCAACAAATAGAGAGCAACCAAGACTCTGAAAATAAATCTTTACTACAAGCAGAAAACGAACTGAAAAAATGTATTACTCAATGTAATATGGATAAAGAAGATATAGAGAAACAAGAAGAAAAACTTCAAAATAAAGAAAATGAATTAAGTGATCTACTAGATGGCAAGCTATTACGGGAATATCGTACTGAAAAAGATAATTTGCAACGTGAAAAAGAGTATCAGCTACAGATTTTTAGTCTTAAAGATCATCGAAAAAAACTAGAAGATGGTAAACCATGCCCACTTTGCGGTGCTGAACAACATCCTTTTGCTACAGGTAATATCCCACTGCTTGATGAAACTGAAAAGCAAATTAAAGAAATTGAAAAACTAATTGACAGTGCTGAAGATTTAGAAGAAAAAATAACAGATTTTAAAAACAATATTGCGACTACCAAAGAAAAATATACTACTAATGAAAAAAAGAAAACAAATATTACTAACAATAAAGAAAATATTGAGAAAACTTTAAAACAATTAAACCAAAGTTTAACAGATCGTACCAAAGACTTTAATAATTTAAAATCTACTATAGTTGATAAACTAAAGCCACTTGGTATTAGTGAAATAGCAAATAGTAATATTGAAATAATACTTAAATCACTGCAAGTACGACTTGATACATGGCAAGCTAAAGAAACAGAACAAAATAAAATCAATCTACAGCTTCAATCTTTAAAGAATGAAATCTTAAGTATTAATGCTACTATTTCTACTAAAGAAACAGCTTTAACTCAACAGCAACAAGATATAGAAAATTTAGAAACAGAATATAAAAATAAAAGTAGTGATCGCAAAAAATTATATGCTAATAAAAATCCTGATACCGAAGAAAACAAGCTAAATACAGTTATTAACAATACTAAAAACAGGGTAACAAAAGCTAGAGGGATAAATAATAACACACAAACAGAATTAACCACAATCACCACGCAGATTACTACTTTAACAGACAATATTGCAAATAGAGAGCCAAAATTACAACAAGCAGAAGATTATTTTTCTTCAAAACTTGATGTTTCTGTATTTACAAATGAAGTAGAATTTTTAGATGCTAGATTAACACAAGATAAAATCGACAAACTATCTGCTAGAGCAAAAGAGTTAGATGATAAGAAAACAGCTATTCAGGTTAGACAAAATTACCAAAACCAAAAATTGAATAAAGAAAAATCTAAGCAAGTTACTAATGAAACTCTTGATGTACTGCAACCGGAACTGCATAATTATCAGCAAGAATTAGAACAAAATATAAATACTCTTGCTGAACTTAAAACTAAGTTACAAAATAATGCAACAAATGAAGAGAAAATCAAAGACAAAAAAGCTAACATAAAAGCACAAAAAAAAGAATATTCCCGTTGGCAACAACTACAAGACTTAATTGGTTCAGAAGATGGCAAAAAATTTCGTAACTTTGCTCAAGGGTTAACTTTTGAAACCATGATTAAACATGCTAACAGTCAGTTAATAAAAATGCATGAACGCTATCAGCTTATTCGTGATACGAAACAACCTTTAGAGTTGAATGTTATTGATAGTTATCAGGGTGGTGAAATCAGATCAATTAAAAACTTATCTGGAGGTGAAAGTTTTATTGTTAGCCTTTCCTTAGCATTAGGGCTTTCAAAAATGGCAAGTCGTAAAGTTAGGGTAGATTCTTTGTTTCTTGATGAAGGCTTTGGAACCTTAGATGAAGATGCACTAACAACCGCTTTAGATGCTTTAGCTGAAATTCAACAAGATGGTAAATTAATTGGGGTAATTTCCCATATTTCAGCTCTTAAAGAACGTATTAGCACGCAGATTGAAATAAAACCTATAGCTAATGGTCGCAGTAATCTCACGGGACCTGGTTGCAAAAAAGGGTAAACAAGGTTTTTATCTAGGTAGCGTTCACAAATATATGTCATGTATTAAAATATAATAGGGTTAAAACATATGACAGATAAATTTGATTTCAATCAAGCAATTGAAAACCTAAAATCAGGTAAAGGTCTTCTAGGTGAAGACGGTATTTTAACACCGCTTATC
>CAKMYR010000062.1:1006-7007 GCA_929200175.1 uncultured Gammaproteobacteria bacterium | reverse complement strand
ATTGGGACAGATATTTATATTGAAAAGTCCCAATTACCAAAATTAGCCGAAGATGAGCATTATTTTGTAGATTTAGTTGGGCTTGAGGTCTTTAATAAAAATAATGAGATGCTTGGCACAGCAGCTAGTTTATTTAGTAATGGCGCTCATAATGTATTAGTAGTTGAAGGTGAAAAACAGTACTTAATTCCCTATTTAAAGCCATTTTTATTAAAAGTAGATATAAAAAATAAAAAAATATTTATGGATTGGGATAAAGATTTTTAATAATGTTTTATTTTTTTAAATGACAATCCTTAACCAAAGTATAATACAACTAATTGTATATTTTTAAAAGGAACTATAATGAAAACATTGCTTACTTTTTTATATTAGCAGTTACTTTTTTTGCCCAACCTATTATTGCAAAAGATGAAGACTCTCCACTACACACCTTTGCTGTTATTTGGGGAAAAGTAGATTACAATGACAAAAAATTTCAAGACAATATACAAAACCACGTTAATGATATATTAAGCCTATGGAGAAAAGGCATTATTGAAAATGTATACTTAAATACAGGAGAAGTTAGAAAAAGAATTAAAAGCCAAGATCAATCGAATAATGTCGTATTTTTTATAAGAGCAAAAAGTAAAAAAGAAGCTAATAAAATTCTTGCAAAAACTACTTTTGTCAAACACAAAATTGCTGATTATGAATTATTTCCAGTCGGTGTTTTATGGCTTCCTAGAATTGAAGATTTTTGATTAAAGAATTATATTAAGAATACAAAATATATTTATTAGGTATAATCTTTTGCAAATGCCGAAGTAGCACAGTTGGTAGTGCAACTGATTTGTAATCAGTAGGTCGCCAGTTCGAGTCCGGCCTTCGGCACCATTTTCATTTTTCAATCTGCCTCAGATTATCCAAAGCCTTTATTCAGCAAGCAGAAAACACAAAATAGACCAACTGCAAAAACACAGCAAAACAGACAGAATACTTGATAGTGATGGATTTATTACTAAAGCAGAACAGCTGTTGAGGCGAAAATTAAGAAAAAACAAGTCCGGACCGAAAAAGCAAAAAAAGAATAATTAACGCTTGTGTTTCTTTATCTTTTCCTTTGTCTTTTTTGTCCCTTTATGTGGCGAATTGGCATTATTTGATTTTAGTTTCAGGTATTTAATTGCTTATCGCCATATTTATTGTTGAGAAGTATATAAAAATTGAAGGTTTTTAAGAAGAGCTGTATAATTATTAATGCACATACATTTTAAAAAAGCACAAGGCTTACTTAAAAATACAACAAAAGGCACAGAACAATACGATAAAATTAGGGGTAAAAGCTCTATCAGAAAATGGTAAATGGGTGGTTTTACAAGACGATTGTAGAGTTAAATTTTCGATGGATTAAAAAACAAGGAATTGCTTTTGAATAATAAAATTAAATTATTTATTAGTTGGTCTAAAGACCCAGCTAAAGAAATAGCAGAACAGATTAAAAACCGGCTTTGCAATACGTTTAGTGAAAATGAAATAGAAATATTTTTATCTTCTGATTTAAGAAAAGGAACTACGTCTGGAAAGGATTTTGTAAAGGATATTATGGCAAATTTAAAAGATAATGTTTTTGGGATACTGGTATTAACAAAATACAATATTGGTGCACCTTGGCTTATGTTTGAATTGGGCTCTATGGCTAATAATGAAAAAACAACGAATATCACCCCGATGTATTTTGGTAGACCGCGCGATAAAATAGAAGAGCCTCTTAATAAATTAAATCTTGAATCGGCAATTTATGGTGAAGAAAATTTTGAAGAAAGTTTTTTAAAGCTTATTATTTCAATAGAAAAAAGACGAATAAATGATGGTATTATTGGTCCAGACAGAGAATTAATCCTTAGAACTCTTGTAGAAAATAAAAGGGAGGGTTTTAAACAAGGTATTGATAAAATTATCACCTCTTATGAAGAGAGGCATATAATTCCTGACCAAAGCAACCCTAAAGAAACTGAATTTATTTTTCCAAGTAGAGAGATTTTACTTCAGAGTATATTTAACGATTTGAAAAATAATAACACTAGCAGAATTATAATTGTTGGAGGTATTGCAACTATTATAAGAAACCGAATTGATGACTTTATACCTTGGCTAGAGAAAAATCAAAAATCTAAATTATTCTTGTGTTATGAAAATGAAAGTACTTGTATAGAAAGGCTTGAGCAAAGAAAAATAAAAGATGCCTCTGAAGAGCAAAGAGAAATGCTGAGAAATGCTAGATATGAAGAATATGAAAAAAGCAAAGCAAAGGAGCAAAAAGAGTCACTAAAAAATAAAATAGAAGGAATCAGAATTGTAAAGGATTTTCATGATTCCGTCAAAAAAAATAAGAAGATTAATGATAATCAAGTTAATGTATTTGAGGTTAAACAAATGCTAACAAGTTACTCAATAATAAAGAATACTACTGTGTATTTAACCCCATTATTTCATGATCGATCATCAAATTCATTGGCTTTTAAATTAACTTCTCACTTTGCCCAAAAGCCTTTGGAGTATATTAAAAGAATAGTAAATTCGGATATTTTAAATACAGAAATTGATGTGATGAAAATAGATATTAACCCAAATTCTTTTTAAACAGGAGAGAGAGATATGAAAGATTTATTATTTAATGACATTAAAAAATCAAAATTAGTTGTAATTATAGGCGTAGCTATCTTAGGTGATAGTAAATTAAAAAATAAAATGAAAGAATGTTTCTATGATGAAGTTGCTAATGGCAATAAAAAAGCAATTGTGCTTATGGAATCAGATAACCAATTATTTCAAATGTCATTATTAACAGATATTGCTCAGTATAGCCGTATTTCATTTGAGGAATTTAAGATTAGGCGAGATTATTTATATAAAGAATTGACAAAATTAAAAATAACTAAATCTCTTTTGATGTCACTGTTTACCCCTAGTTTTATGATTAAAACAGATGATAATATTTGGCATATGCCTGTAACTAGTTTTGATGCTGATAATTATGAAAAAATAAGGAAAAATAGCAATGAGTACAATATAATAAATAGCTTTATAAATTTTTTAACTACAGAGCAACAAGGCCTTAAATATTCATGTAAACCTGATGAGGAAATGCTTGAATTATTTGATCAAAATAAAGTGCCACGAGGCATATTTCCTAGAAATAGTTTTTATAATACCGATCATTATCAATATGTGATTTGGGGTCTTATTTTTAATCGTGAAGGTAAATTACTTATTCACAAAAGGTCGGCGAATGCAAAAGATAACCAAGATATGTGGGATAAATCTATTGGTGGCCATATTGATTTTAAAAAAGAACGTTCTAGTTCAGATGCGGCAGTAAGAGAGTTAATAGAAGAGCTTTACACTGTGGAAAAAGATGAACAAACAGGGCATGCTTTTAGTATGCTTTCAGAAGATGCCGAAAAAGTATACTATTTGGGAGATTGGAGGATAGAAGATTTTGGTTCTGAATACCTAGAACATATAAAACTATTGGAAGAGCCTAAAGAAAAAGGCGAGGAGCCTTGGGTATTTTATAAATTACCTGAAGCTATTACCCATAATACGCCCAGATTATTGCCAAACAATAAAGGCGAAAAATGGTTGCGAGTTATTGTAGATAGCTACGTTTTTATTTCAAATACTAGTGGTGTGACTGAACACAGTATTAAAAAAATGAAAAACAGTGAATATTTATTGGTGGAGCCAAATGAACTAAAAAGTTGGATGGATACCGGCAAAGGAAAAGATGGCAAGGCATTTGCAGTAACTCCAGATTTAAAATTTATTATGACTGGCAAGATGCGAGATATTATTGAGAAGGTATCTTTAGCTATTAAATATAGTGATATAAGAGAATCACTATAAATTGATAAACCAATGAACAGAGTATTTATTTTATTTGGAGCGCCAGGGGGAGGGAAGTCTCTTTCTTGTGAATTATTAGAAAATCTTAGTGATTACAGTGCTGTTACTATACAAAAGGAGTCTACAAGGCTAAAAAGAAATTCTGATAATAAGGAAATAAAAATTGTTGATAAAATATCAAATGACTGTGATATTCGTTATAGTCAGTATGGCAACGATTATGGATTTTCTAGTAAAGATATATGGAATATCTTAAAACAGAAAAAATCAGCAATCATAATTGTTAATGATATTAGAACCATTAGAATTTTAAACAAAAAATTTGGCAACCTAACACACAGTATTTATATTCATTCTAATATTGATAGGCATAAAATATTCAAAATATCTAAACAAAGATATCCTGATAAAAGTGATGATTTTTTAAGTGCTGATGTTAGTAGAAGAATTGAAAAAATTAAAACTGTTCACAGAAAGTACATAGAAAATACTGCATTATTTCAATCAGCTATTATTAATATTTATGAAATAAATAATAGTCAGAGTCAATTATTACTTGAACAGCAACTACAACAAATTTACAAGAAAGTGCCAGTATGCAAAATTTCCTATAGTAGCACCTCTCGTGTTTTTGTTATCGCAGGAGCAAGTTTTAGTGGTAAGGATCAACTGGTTAACGCCATGATTCAACTTGATCCAGATAAAGTTTCTCTTTATCAAAAAGCCTCAACTAGACCTAAAAAAGCTGATGATAAAGGCGAATTAAAACATGTTAAAACTATTAGCAAAAAACACAATATTATTTACTCTAATAATGGTTATGAATATGCTATTTGCTCGCAAGATATTTGGGGATGCTTATCTAAAGAAAAGGTGGCTTTAATTGTATTGAGCGATTTAGAGGCAATAAAGCAAATTAAAGATGAATTTTCTAGTATTTGTTCAGTTGTTTATTTGCACGCAAATGTAGAGCCAGAAGCTTTAGATAAGGCACAAAAAGAACTTTCTAATAAAGAATATCAAAAAAGAATCGACAGCACTGAAAAATTACTTAATGATTATATTCACAATATTAACTTGTTTGATCATGTATTGTTAAATACTAGCGAATCTGAAGACTTATACGATCAAGCATTTAATATACTCGATTACTATTTAGATTGATAAATATTTTGGTATTTCTTCCTGTAAAAATTTTTGTAATTTTATGTCTGTTTGATAGAATTCGGTATTAAAATCTTTAGTATTAAAATGTAATGGTGTACCTATTTTTGCAATAGTCATGATTTTTTTATTAATTCCTCTGGCATAACCCAGTTCCCAGTACACATTAGGCCTTTCATCGGTTAAGTTACAAATAAATAATGAAGATTCTTGAATATCTTTTATCATTTTTTCAGTTAGCTTATAATCACCAGATTGCTTGTCTGATCTAATTAATTTAATATCCGCACTTAATGATTCACATGCCGTCTGTATAGCGGTATAACAATCGTCCATATGTGGCTTATAGGATATTGATAAAAATATTTGGTTTTTGGTAATATTTTCTCTGTCTTTATCATGTGTTATCGGATCGAGCTGGTTAACCATTCGCTCCATATCAAAATCATTAAATACAACAGCATCAAATAATTTGTGCCGACAATGCTCTGTATAGTCTTCTATATCTTTTTCTAGTCGTTTTGCGCGTTTTTCAAGACTGATATCTTGTAAACCTATTTCTAATGCTTTATTTTTAAACTCATCTCCGCTTAAAGTAGTTTGTAAATATATCGTTAGGCTATTAGGAAAATCATTTTTTATTTGTTTTAAAACTTCAAAGTTCTTAATTAAAACAATAGGGCAATTACCTGCTTGGATGCAATTGTCAATTTTTTGCCTTTCAATTCCAAAAAAGTATACACCCTCTGATGAACCATAAGGGTAAACATATGACATTTTAGATATTTCTTCTCTCGTGCTTTTAATATTTTTACCGCATTAGCTAGCGTGGAATCAATCGCTCTAAAGATAAAGTCTTTTTCTGGACCAGATGCTCCAGTGATAATTATTAGTTTATTCATATTTGTTTACTTATTGAATTAAAATTTCAAGTATTAATACAACA
>CAKMYR010000062.1:0-996 GCA_929200175.1 uncultured Gammaproteobacteria bacterium | reverse complement strand
AAAATACAGTGCATCTTGTTAATTTTAATTCATTTTTTGATAAATATCGTAAAATCGTACCCAGCATTTTGCCACTATAAATAATAAGAAAGTATTAGAGCAAGGTGCTTTTATTTTTTCATGTTAAAAACAATCTTTAATCGTATCATATTTCTATCAAAATAATACGATTTTTTGTTTATAATGATACGATAATGAAAACAAACTTAGAGAAAATTCTCAGTTTTATCAATAAAAATCCAGATATATCGTCCTCTAAGATACATCAATCTGCTGGGCTTGATGTGGGCTTGGTAACCATTAAGAGATATTTAGCTGAGTTGGTGTCGCAGAATTTTTTATTACTTAAAGGCAAGGGCAGAGCAAGTAGGTATTGTGTAACGCCTTTTTACAAGCTTAATCGTCCGCTTGATGTCAAGGCTTATTTTCAAACTGAGGTGGATGATAGGCGTATTAATAGCAAATTTAATTTAGATTTGATTGATAAGGTTTTGCCAAATGTTGATGTGTTTTCTAAAGATGAATTGGCATATTTAACAAAATTACAAGAAAAATACAGCGCCAATATCAGCCAAATTCCAAATGATATTTACACCCAAGAGTTAGAGCGTTTGGGTATAGACCTTAGCTGGAAGTCTTCACAGATTGAGGGTAATACTTACTCATTGTTGGAAACTGAGATTTTATTCAAAGAACAAATACAGGCAAAAGGTAAGTCGCAACAGGAATCTAGTATGCTGCTTAATCATAAAGTAGCTTTGAGTTATATTATTGATAATCCAGATTATTTTAAACAAATAAATTTAAAAAAGATTGAAGAAATACATAGTCTGCTTGTAGTTGATTTAGCTATTGAAAAAAATATTAGAAAAAGATTGGTAGGCATTACAGGTACGAATTACACGCCACTAGATAATGAGCATCAAATTAAAGAAGCCATTCGTAAATCTTGTGCTTTGGTTAATGCTAAAGATAATATTTTTGAAAAATCGTTAT
>CAKMYR010000061.1 GCA_929200175.1 uncultured Gammaproteobacteria bacterium | reverse complement strand
TTACAATCATAGTTTTAGCAAAATCTTCCATAAAAGAAGAAATGCCCATTTTACTGCGCATAGCAGAAAATCTACTATCAGCAGCTACTACTAAATCTACTTTTACTTTATCTTTATTTGATAAAGTTACTTCTGAATGATTAGTTTTTGCATCAATATCATTAACTAAAGTATCAGTTAATATATCTATATTTTTTGCATTTGATAGTCTTTGATAAAAAGCTTTTTTAATTTGAAAATTAGGTACTAAATAACCTAAAGATTTTATTGAATCATTGGCTTGAAAATCAAGTAAAGATGAAGAATTGCCGTCAAAAACCTTAGCTTTATTTAATGCAGATATATCATTTTTATCAATTAAACCCCAAACTTTAATTTTTTTAAGAATTTTTAATGATGAATGAGTTATAGCTACTTCTCTACCATCATTTTTAGGATTTTTAAGTAAATCAATATTAGATTTTTCTATTAATAAAATTTTAAGATTTGAATCCAAAAATGAGCAAGCAAAGCTAAGCCCAATTGGCCCTCCTCCTACAATTAAAATATCATATTTCATTTTAAATTTATATAATAAAAATTTTTATTGTAGCATATTTATTTAGAAAATTATAAGTGATTATGGTAGTCGCGAGTGAATTCGAATCACCGACCCCTACCATGTCAAGGTAGTGCTCTAACCAACTGAGCTACGCGACTATAAATTAAGCAATTATACTATAAACAATTTTGAATAATTTTTTGAATACTTTTAGCTGCATAATAAGGATCATTAGCATTTTTAATAGGACGCCCTACTACAATATAATCTGCACCAGATTTAAAAGCAGTAGCGACATCTACTATTCTTTTTTGATCGTCATTAATAACCGGACGAATACCAGGGACAACTGTTATTAATTTATTGTCTATATGTTTTCTTAAATAAGGAACTTCTAACCCAGATGAAACAATGCCATCACAGCCAGCTTCAAATGCTCTTTTAGCACGAGATATTACTAACTCTTTAACATCACAATCAAAACCTAAATCTTCTAAATCTCCTTTATCAAGACTGGTTAATGCAGTAACAGCTAATATTTTTAAATCACCTTTATTTTCTGCTGCTTTTTCCATTAATTTTTGATTGCCATGAATAGTGGCAAATGTTGCTCCATATTGACTTAAACGATTAATAGCTCTGCCTACAGTTTCTGGTACATCAAAAAATTTTAAATCAACAAATACTTTTTTATTTTTGGCAATCAACCATTCCATTAGTTCAAAGTATTGCCCTGTCATTAATATTTCCATGCCAATTTTGTAAAAATTAACACTATCATCAAGTTTATTAACTAGATCTTTAGCTTGCTCAACTTTCGGTACATCTAGGGCAAAAATAAGCCTATCTTCTATTTTGATATTTTTCATAATCTAATTATTTTGATTATATTATCACTTGATATTATTTAAAATAATTAAATTATACTTGTTATCAAAATATTTATAAAATTTATAAAACCAATTATTATATTTTAATTACTCTGGTTTTGCATTTTTATATAAAAATTCTCTAATTAGTTTTTGCTCTTTTTTTGTAGTTCCTGTACGAGGAAGCATGCTTGGTAATATTCCATTCCATTGTTTTTTCGTATAAGATTTTGGATTTCTAGGAATATGACATAAAGTACATTTTTGATAAAAAAGCTTCGCTCCAGGAGATAATTTTTTATTAAAATTATTTTTCAAAATAGCAGGATTATTCTTCATTTTATATTCAAATTCTAAATTAGATGAAATTTCAGGCGGAGTGTATGCTAAATTTTTGTCCTTTATATCAGTTGATAATCTTAAATAAGCAAGGCAAGTATTTGCCGAAGTTGCCTGACTCAATCCGCTTGAAGCCTTACTTGAAGTAATAATATTAACTGCCCCACTATTACATCTGCCTTTATTGTCAACTGAAAGCCAAGCGCCTTCATAAATAGAAACAACTCCAGGCATAATATCATCAGATAACTTAGCTCCAGCAATTAATGAGCCTCTTTTATTATAAAGCTCTACTAAATCACCATTTTTAATATTTCTTTTTTTAGCATCTTTTGAATTAATCAGTAAAAATTCACGGTCTTTAATATTATCAATTTCACGAATTGAAGTATTAGCCATTTGCGAGTGCAAACGATTATATGGATGAGGGCTTACAACATGTAATTGATCTTTATCAGCATTGCCTAAATACTCAAAAGGCTCTAAAAACATAGGTAATGGCGGACAATCATCTAATTTAAAATCAGCAATTTGTTGACAAAACATTTCAATTTTTCCAGATTGAGTGTGTAAATGATTTTTATTCGGATCTTTTCTAAAATTTGAGTGACGTACCCAATTTTCAGCACCTTTAGGAAAAGGAAGTTTAACAAAGCCATCTTGCCAAAATTTTTCAAAAGTTACAGTTTTAGCTGCTGTAGTTTTTGCATAGGAAGCTTTAACAATGTCTGTGATTGATTTGCCTTCGGTAAATTGATGACCTATGTTTAATTTAGTTGCAAGTTTTGTGAAAATTTCATAATCAGATAAACTTTCTCCAATAGGCTCAATAACCTTTTTCATAGCATAAACTTTATCGTTGCTATAAGTTCCTCCTGAGGTAATATCGTCTCTTTCAAGAGTACTGCTTGCTGGCAAAATAATATCAGCAAAGCGAGATGATGCATTCCACCAAGGATCTTGATTTATGATTGTATGACATCTTTGTAATCCTCGTAATAATTCGTTAGTGTCTTGCTGATGACTAATGAAATTAACTCCTGCGTTGTAAACCATCTTAATATCTGGATATCTATGAATTCCTCCATTTCTAGTAAACTCTTTATTAGGATTTAAAATCATATCGTTAATTCTAGATGCAGGACAAAAAGTTTCTATTTGATTAACTCCTTGTGAAATTCCAGTAGCAATTATAGAATCTGAAGATGGCATACCTCCATTGCCATAATGCCAACTAAATCCCACCCCTTCTCCCGGTAATCCAATATTACCAAGCAAGGCACAAAAATTTATCATCGCCCAATGAGTCATTTCACCATGATTTGCTCTTTGTAATGACCAAGCTCCGGCAAATTCTGTTTTATTTTCAGAAAAAAGTATTGCTAAACGCTTAATCTCAGAAGCTTTAATTCCTGTAATTTTTTCTGCCCATTCTGGAGTTTTTGCTTCAGTATTATCTTCTCCTTTAAGGTGAGAGGCGACCTTTTTAAAACCAACAGTATATTTTTTAACAAATTCTTTATCATATTTATCATTTACTAATAAATGATAGCTCATCGCTAAAAATAAAGCAGTATCAGTATTAGGAATTATCTTAATCCATTCTGAGCCCATTTGCTTGTCTGTTGTAGTTTTTTGTGGATTAATAGAGATAAATTTAATCCCATTTTCTTTAAACTTATCCCAATTAGGATACATTTGATGATCAGCAACACGATACTCAATGCGGTTATTTTTATATGGATCAACTCCTACAAGAACAAATATTTCGGTATTTTTCTTAATTTGTTGCCAAGAAGTTTGCTGAGAATAAACCTCCATATCTCCAATAATAAATGGCAAACTAACTTGTGAAGCTCCTCCTGAATAATCTCCAACTGTATAAGAACATCCACCAATTAAATTAAAAAATCTTCCAATTAATACATTAGGTCGTAATACCCCAGCATGACTCCAGCCTCCATAAGAAGAATTAAAAATTGCCTCATTTCCATGCTCTTTAATTGTTTGAATTATTTGATCTGCAACTAAATTTATAGCGACATCCCAAGTAACACGAACAAAAGGCTCTTTACCTCTAAGATAAGTTCTTTTATCTGTTTTTCCTATATTATTTAAGTAAGATTTTCTTACCATAGGATATTTAACTCTAGTTGAATCATAAGTTCTATCTACTATACCTTTGGTTAGCATAACGGTTGGTTTTGCATCAATTTGTTTGATAGTTAAAGCATCAATAATTTTCCCATTTTTTACCACTGCTACAAAAGGACCATAATGAGTTGCATGATTAATATAACTAATACTATTATCATTAGCATAAGAGCTTAAAGAAAAAAGAGCAGCAGGAGATATAGTTGAAGCTGCTGCTATCATTGGAATAGATTTTAGAAATGATCTTCTGCTAACATCAATTGAGTCTATTTGTATAAGGTCTTGGGATTGTTTTTTTGTCATTTTTTTATAATTTTAAATGTTAAAAAGATATTATAAGCTTTATCGTATTAAATATGAAATTATTTTTTAAAAATAAATTATTGGATAGAAATAATATCTTAATAAAGGCAAATTAGACGCTTAAAATCACCACTTAAATTAAAAGCTACAATAACTTAAGCTAAAGAATAACCTGATATAAATATCTAAAATTATTATATAATTGAATTTTTATTTAAAATTTCAAAATGTCTGGTAATTCTTACGGAAAATTATTCACCATAACCACAGCAGGAGAATCTCATGGCGATGCCTTAGTTGGTATTGTAGATGGTTGTCCTAGCGGGATGTTACTTAGTGAAAAAGATTTACAAGTAGATTTAGATTTAAGAAAGCCTGGAACCTCAAGACATACCTCACAAAGAAAAGAGTCAGATAAAATTAAAATATTATCTGGTGTATTCAAAGGCAAAACAACAGGCACTCCGATTGGATTAATAATTAAAAACGAAGATCAGCGCTCAAAAGATTATGCTGATATTGCCAATACTTTTCGTCCGGGGCATGCGGACTATACTTATCAAAAAAAATATGGGTTTAGAGACTATCGTGGTGGTGGCCGTTCTAGTGCTAGAGAAACCGCAATTAGAGTAGCTGCTGGCGCTATTGCTAAAAAATATCTTAAAGAAAATTTAAATATAGAAATTAAAGGTTATTTATCACAATTAGGTCCAATTAAAATAGACAAAGTAGATTTAAATCAAGTTTATAAAAATCCATTTTTTTCTCCAGATAAAGACAAAATTACCGAGCTTGAAAATTATATGGATAATTTAAGAAAATCAGGTGATTCTATTGGCGCTAGAATTAATATTATAGCTACTAATTTAATTGCCGGCTTAGGCGAGCCTGTGTTTGATAGACTTGATGCTGATATAGCTCATGCTATGATGAGTATTAATGCAGTTAAAGGAGTAGAAATTGGTTCAGGATTTAGCTCCATTACCCAAAAAGGAACTGAAAATCGTGATTCAATTACTCCTGATGGCTTTGTTTCAAATAATGCTGGAGGGATTTTAGGCGGTATTAGCTCTGGACAAGATATATTAGTCTCTATTGCTATTAAACCAACATCAAGTTTAAGATTAGCAGTTGATAGTGTTGATATTCAAAATAACCCAGTTAAAGTAGTAACTAAAGGCAGACATGATCCCTGTGTTGGGATTCGCGCAACTCCTATAGCCCAAGCTATGTTAGCTATTACTATTATGGATCATTTTTTACGCCAAAAAGCTCAAAATAAAGTTTAAAAAAATATTGAAAAATTATTTTCAATTTTATATAATTTATATTTTTTAATAACTAAACTATTTTGTAAAAATGAAAATTAAAACAATATTACTAGTTTTTTTATTTTCTATAAATTCATTCTCTTTAGCTCATCAGTCTTCATTTTATGATAGTTTTTTCAATGATGATTTTTGGGTTTATTTTGATGATGATTTTGAAAAATCAAATAATATAGTTAGTGATTATTATTTTGATGAAAATAATGATAATTATGTATTAAAAATCAAATTTAATAAAATTGATAAAGATAGTATAAATATTAGTGTTAAAGATAATATATTGTCTATTAGTAATGAAATAGAAGAACAAACACAATCAGATGAAATTAATAGCTATTCAAAACAAAGTTTTTCTTATCATTTAACTTTACCCAAAGACGCTGATGATAATAGTATTAAAGCTAGATTTAATGAAAATGAGCTTATTATTACTATAGCTAGAAATAAAACTAATAATTATTTACCAAGAAAAATACCAATTGTAAACTAATGCCCGGGTTTATCACCCCAAATTATTTTATGGAGCTGGAGTTGCATTCTGACATTTATTTGTGCTTTTAATATCCAATTAGCTAGCTCTTGATATTCAATTTGATTAAATACTGGAGAGAAAAAAATATCAGTTTTAATTTTATATTTATTTATAATTTCAACGCTCCAATTAAAATCATCTTTTGAGCCAATTACAAATTTAACTTGATCTTTAGCTTTTAGTTTATCTATATTGTTATATTTATTTTGTTTTTCTTCATTAGAGCTTGGAGTTTTAATATCCATTACAATTGATACTTTATCATTAACTTTACTAATATCAATACTGCCACTAGTTTCAAGTGATACTTTATAGTTATTAGCTATTAAACTATCAAGCAAAACTAAACAATTTTTTTGTGCCAACGGCTCACCACCAGTAACACAAACATATTTAGTATTATATTTTTTAATAGTAGTTAATATATCATCAATAGTTAATATATTTTTACCAGTAAAAGCATATTCAGTATCACAATAACTACAACGTAAAGGACAACCAGTCAACCGTACAAATACAGTTGGTAGGCCTGTATATAACGCCTCCCCCTGTAAAGAATAAAATATTTCATTAATATTAATTTGATTACTCATAATGAACGCGAAAACTTCCTAAAAGATTTAATAATTTCATAAATTAATGCAAGTTGTAAAGCCTTATAAAATATAAATAAAACAGCCGCAAAGAAGCTATATGAGTTTCCTAAAATTCCCTTTAAATCATAGTTAAGAGGCGATACAAATTTTATAAAGCTATTTATACTTGGATTGTAAACCATAATTGAATAAAAAAATAAAGTTAAAGCTATAAGCCAACTAACTGCCAGAACAAAATTAGTACCAAAATCACTAATATATTTTTCAAAAAATAATATCCATTTATCAGATTGTTTAAATTTTAATTCACGATAATAAGTTTCATATTCTTGTTTGTGAAATTCTAGTGCTCTAATT
>CAKMYR010000060.1 GCA_929200175.1 uncultured Gammaproteobacteria bacterium | reverse complement strand
ACAAGTAATAGATGTATTGCTAAATTTAAAAAAACATAATGTTGATATGATAACTATGGGGCAATATTTGCAGCCTAGCAAATATCATCTAGCCGTAGAAGAATATATCAGTCCTGAACAATTTGATAACTATAGAGATATAGCAATAGAAATTGGTTTTTCAAAAGTAGCAAGTGGACCTATGGTTAGATCATCATATCACGCAGATTTACAAAATTCTAATATAAAAATTAGCTAATTTATTAAATTTGTAATAATTTTATTTTTTACAAATTTCACAAGTTTTATTTTTAGAAATTTTAACTTTTCTAAAAGTTAAATCTAGTGCATCAATTAGCATTAATTTACCAGCTAATTGCTCGTCTAATTTAAGTATAACTTTAATAGCTTGTAGTGCTTGTAATGAGCCAATCATTCCAACAACAGGAGCCATTACTCCGCTTGTAGAGCAATTCTCTTGACGATCATTAATAGGTTGATATAAACATTGATAACAAGGCAGGTCTTGTTTATAACCTTTAAAAACTGATAATTGCCCTTCAAAACGAATTACTGCAGCTGATACTAATGGAGTTTTATTTTTAACACAAGCTGTATTAATTTGAAAGCGTGTATCAAAATTATCAGTTCCATCTAATACAATATCAGATTTATCAATCCAATAGTCTATATTTTTTTGATTTAAATCTTTAATTGTAGTGACTTTAACATTAGGATTAATTTTTAAAATTTTATCTTTTGCTGAATCTACCTTATATTTATCAATATCATTTGTATTATGAACTATTTGGCGTTGAAGATTAGATAATTCTACTTTATCAAAATCAGCAATAATTAAATGCCCAATTCCACTAGAGGCAAGATAAATAGAAGAAATAGATCCTAAGCCACCTAAACCAACTAATAAAATAGTAATATTTGTTAAAATTTGTTGGCCTTCAATATCAATTTGTGGCAACATAATTTGTCTAGAATATCTTAGTAAATCTGTATTATTCATAATAATTAAATTTTAAAAATGTGTTAGTATACATTATGGATGCAAATGAGGTAATTAGGCAATTAAAAAATATTGCTAATGACAAACGCAAAAAAACTAATGAGTATTTTTTTAAAACTGGCAAAGATAGCTATTCTTCGCATGATAAATTTATAGGAGTATCAACACCTGATATTCGCAAAATAGCAAAGCAAGTTTATAAAGATTTTAATTTAAATCAAGTAGATAAATTAATCAATGATGAAATTCATGAAATAAGATTTTGCGCTCTAATAATAATAGTATATAAATATCAAAAAAATAAAAAAATAGATTCTAAAGAAATATTTGATTATTATTTAACAAATATTAAATCAGTAAATAATTGGGATTTAGTAGATTTTACTGCTCCACAAATTATTGGTGATTATATATATCATAATCAAAATAAGCTAAATTTACTATTTGATTTTTCAAAATCAAATAATTTATGGGAAAAACGTATAGCTATTTTAGCAACATTTGCTTTTATAAAAAATGGTGAATTTAAAACTACTTTAGCTATTGCAAAACAACTACTTAATGATAAACATGATCTTATTCATAAAGCAATTGGATGGATGTTAAGAGAAATTTATAAAAAAAATGCCGAAATAACAAAATCATTTTTGCGCGAAAATTATATAAAATTACCTAGAACAACTTTAAGGTATGCAATTGAGAAAATGGATAAACAACAAAGATTAAATTATCTAAAAGGTAATTTTTATGTATCAAATTAGTTTTTATGTTCCCAAAGAATCCTTAGAAAAGGTAAAAAATGCAATGTTTGTAACTGGAGCTGGAAATTTTAATAATTATCAAAATTGTTGTTGGCAAACTATTGGTACTGGTCAATTTAAACCTATTAATAATGCTAAACCTGCAATTGGTAATTTAAATAAAATTGAAAAAATTACAGAATATAAAGTAGAAATGATGTGTGATGAAAAAAATATAAAAAAAGTTATTAAGGCAATGAAAGATAGTCATCCTTATGAAGAAATTGCTTTTTCAATTATAAAAATGGAGGATTTATGAAAAATCCTTATGAAAATATTTTTATATTAGTATTAGTTATATTTGCTATAGTAGGTATAGTATGGTTATTTATTCCTTTCATTCCTGCTTTATTTTTATCACTTTTAATATCTATTGCAACTTTTGATCAATACACAAAATTACAAGAAAAATTTTCAAAAACTAATTCTGCATTAATAATTACTATAATAGTAGCTATTGTATTTATCTTTCCTTTGAGCTATATTTTATTAATAAGTGGATTTGAAATATCGGAGTTAATAAAAAATATTAATAATGATTTTAAAATAGAGCAAAGTAAACAAATATTAAATCAAATTATAAATGGATTGCCATTTCCAGATTCATTTAAATATACTATAAAGGATATTTTTGATGATAATTTAGCAACTTTAATAAATGCTGTTAAAGATTTTTGTATTGCGATACTGACAAGTATTATTACCTTATCTACTAGCTTTGTGATTTTTTTAATTATCACTATTTTTTCATTATATTATTTTTATTTAGATGGTAAAAATATAGTAAATAGAATAAAAATATTATTTCCGCTAGAAGATAAATTATGCGAGGTCTTATTTAATCAATTTTCAAATTTATCGATAACTTTAGTGAGTAGTGTATTTATTATTGCGATTCTACAAGGAGTCGTTTTTTCTATAGGTATTGCGATAATTGGTTTGCCTGTAATTTATTTTGGTATCGCTATGGCTATGGCTAGTTTTATTCCTGTACTTGGCGGATTGATTATTTGGTTACCTCTTAGCTTGTATTTATATGCTCAAGGTGAAATATTAAATATGTTTATTATTTTATTCTTTGGAGCAATACTTATTGGAACTGTTATTGATAACTTAATTAGGCCTATTATAATCAAAAAAATTACAAAAAATTTCAACCAATCTAGTGTATTAAATCATACTTTAATGACTGTATTATCAACTTTAGCCGGCATTATCCAGTTTGGTATTTTAGGTTTATTTATTGGTCCTATTATAGCGGCTATGGCTATTAGTATTTTTGATGTTTATGCTATTAAATATTCTAATTCAATAGCTAAAAAATAATTAAAATTTATTTTTATTATTTATAATTTTTTTAAATTTAGGTCCTGCTTTAAAAATAACTACTTTTCTTGCACAAATAACAGCCTTCTCGCCAGTTTTTGGATTTCTTCCAATTCTAGCTGATTTTTCATTAATTATAAAGTTACCAAAACTAGAAATATTTACATTTTCTCCATTGATAAGAGCTTGTTTTATTGAATTAAAAAAACCATCTACAATATATAAGGTTTCATTATTATTAATCTTTTTAGAGAGCTTACTAGCAATATGTTTTTTGGTGATAGTCATAAATTTATCTTTGGATTGCTAAATATTTAGTTTTCATAAAGTTTAGTATTTCTAATACCTTAGCATTAATTATATCGTCACTTAAAGTTTTATCATTTGATTGATAGCTTAAACTAATAGCTACACTTTTTTTATTATTTTCGATATTTTTACCAGTATATATATCAAACAAATTAATATCTAGTAAATACTCTTGTTTTAAATTTTTAATACTTTCTATTAAATCACTAATCATTATTTTTTTATCAATAATCAAAGCAATATCTCTTGTTACTTTTTGATAAACAGAAAATTTACTATATTTAGCTATTTTTCTTTGCTGTATGCTAGCTAAATCTAATTCAAATAAATAACTTTTAGCTACAGAAAATTTATTTTCTAATTCTGGTGATAATTTGCCTATCCATCCTATTTCCTTGCCTGATAAAAAAACTTGAGCAGTTTGTCCTTTTTGTAAAGCAATATGAGTGTCTGGACTAAAACTAAAGTCTTTTTTGGTTAAAGATAGTAATGTTTCAACATCGGCTTTAATATCATAAAAATCCACTTCTCTACTTTTGCTAGACCATTGGTTATCAAAACGGTTACCAGTAATTATTCCAGCAATTTTTTCTATCTGTTGCTCTTGATCAAAACCTTTAAAACATAGTCCAGATTCAAAAAATCTAGCATTATTATGTCCTCGTCTTTGATTATGATGTACGCTTTGTAATAAACCAGCCCAAAGCGAAGATCTCATAATAGACATATTTTCTGAAATAGGATTACTAATAATAATTTTTTTATCTAAAGCACTAATCAATGATTGATGCTCTTGAGAAATAAAACTATAGTTAATTACTTCTTGATAGCCATTATTAACTAAGGTTTGTAAAATAGTATTCTTTTCAATAAAAGAATTTGAATATGCGCTAATTTTTGAGCGTAAATATAAATTTTGTAAAGGTAATTTATCATAACCATAAAGTCTAGCTAATTCTTCTATTAAATCTCTATCAATGCGAATATCAAATCTAAAACTTGGAGGAATAATTTTCCAAAAATCTTTAGATTTTTCTATGATTTTAAATTCAAGTTTATTGAATTTTTCTTCAATCCACTTATCATCTAATTCAAATCCTAAAATTCTTTTAATTTCTTTTTTATAAATAGTAATTTTTTCTAATTTTGGTAAAAATGATTTATCTTCAAATTCATTAATTTGCCCTACTTTGCCACCACAAATTTTAATAATAAGTTCTGCAGCACGATAAAGAGCTATTTTAGTTATATTAAAATCTACTCCACGTTCAAAGCGCAATGAAGATTCAGTGTGCAAGCTATAATTTCTAGCTTTGTTAGCAATCATAACAGGATTAAAAAAAGCACTTTCTAATAAAATATCTTTAGTATTAGTTTGTACAGAGCTTTGAATGCCGCCCATAATGCCCGCAATTGCAAGAGCATTGCTATCATCAGCAATAATTAAAGTATCTTCTTTTAATTCAATATTTTGCTCATTTAATAATTGGATTTTTTCTTTAGACTTTGCCATTCTAACAGTAATATTGCCAGCAATTTTAGATAAATCAAAAGCATGCATAGGCTGGCCTAATTCTAACATTACAAAATTAGTAATATCAACAATTAAAGAATGCGGTCTTTCTCCACATTTTATTAATTTGTCAGTAATCCATTTAGGTGTTGTAATTGAATTATCAATATTTTTTATTATAAGAGTTAAGTATTTAGGGCAATATTTTGAATTTTTAATACTTAAATTAACTTTATCTTTAGTATTAGATTTTTGTATATAATTTGGTATTTTTAATGATAAATTATAATTAGCACAAATTTCTCTTGCTATCCCTAAAATACTAAAACAATCACCTCTATTAGGCGTTATATTTAAATCAATTATGCTGTCATTTAAATTTAAATAATTAGCTATATTATCTCCAATACAAGGATTATTTGTTAGTTCAAAAATTTCAGAACTTAAATTTTCTAATCCTAATTCTGATTTTGAACAAATTACCCCAAAAGACTCTATATTATTAAATTTAGCTTTTTTAATTTTTAAGCCATTATCTAATTTAGCTCCAATTTTAGCTACTGCAACATACATGTTTGCCTTAACATTTTTTGCTCCACAAACAACAGATAAATTTTCCTTATCACCTACATCAATTGTGCATATATTTAATTTATTAGAATTTTTATCTGATGTACAAGTAATTATTTTTCCTACTACTATTTTTTTAAAGTTTTCATTTTGATATGTGATTCCTTCTACTTCAGATCCTGTCATAGTTAAACAAGAAATAAGTTTTTTATCACTTACATTTGGATTGGCAAATTCCCTTAGCCATGACATTGGTATTTTCATTTAAATTGCCTCAAAAAACGAATATCATTTTCAAAAAAAAGACGCAAATCATCAACACCATAACTTAACATAGCTAGTCTTTCAATTCCCATACCAAAAGCTAAGCCAGTATATTCTTTGGCATCAATATCTACTACATTTAATACATTAGGATGAACAATACCACAACCTAAAACTTCTAACCATCCAGTTTGTTTGCATACTCTACAACCATCACCATTACAAATAACACATTCAATATCAGCTTCAGCTGAAGGCTCTGTAAATGGAAAATATGAAGGACGAAATCTAACAGCTAAATTATTGTTTTGAAAAAAACTACGCAAAAAATCAATTAACAATCCTTTTAATTGAGAAAAATTAATATTTTTATCTACTACTAGTCCTTCAATTTGATGAAACATAGGAGTATGAGTAATATCAGAATCACAGCGATAAACTTTTCCTAATGAAATAATACTAAGTGGAGGAGTATTATTATTCATAGCACGAATTTGTACAGGAGAAGTATGTGTTCTTAGTACTGTTTTTGAATCAAAATAAAATGTATCATGCATGCCACGAGCTGGATGATGACTAGGAATATTAAGTGCAGCAAAATTATAAAAATCGTTTTCTATTTCAGGGCCTATTTCAACACTAAAGTTATTTTTTTCAAATATTGATTGGATACGATTTAAAGTTATAGTAATTGGGTGCAAGCCACCTATTTCAAAATTACGACCGGGTAAAGAAATGTCAATTGATTCTTTTAATAATAAATTTTCTAATTCTAATTTTTCTAAATATTTCTTTCTTTCTTTTATTAGGTTATCGACAATAATTTTAGTTTGGTTTAAAGATTTTCCTGCTTCTGAACGCTTTGTTTTTGGGAGTTTATTTAGATTTTTTAAAAGATTGCTAATTTCACCATTTTTACCTAAGAATTTTACTCTTAAGTCGTCAAGCTCTTTTAAATTTCTTGATTTTGTGATAGATTTTTTAGCTCTATCAAAAATTTCATCTATCAAATTATCAAATTATTTTTTAAGTGTTAAACGCGCTGTTTTTTCGCCATATATAACATAAACATTGTCGCCTACAATAAGTCCTTGACTAGAGTTTTGTACAAATGATTTAATTTCTCCACTATCTAGTTTGACTAAGAATTCAAAGCCAACACTTTCGGTAGATTTTTTCTCAATAGATTTGCCTACAATAGCGCCTAATAAACCACCTATAATTCTAGCTGGCTCTTTGTCTTTTT
>CAKMYR010000059.1 GCA_929200175.1 uncultured Gammaproteobacteria bacterium | reverse complement strand
TTAGCTCAATATCTGGCGTTAATAGTAAATAGCTTGAAGTATGATTAATTAAATAGTTTTCTTGTTCTTTATTTTTTCCATGATTGGAATGCCCAGCATGATTATCATGATTGGAATGATCAGAATGGTCATCATGATCTGCATGTCCAGCATGATTGGAATGGTCATCATGATCGGAATGCCCAGCATGATTGGAATGGTCATCATGGTTAGCATGGTTCGAATGATCAGCATGTTCAGCATGATTAGCGTGTTCGGAATGACTGCCATGTCCATGCTGACTATGATCTTTTTTAGACTCTGCTCTTACTACGGCTATTTCATGGTATACCCCTAAAGATCTTGTTAATTCATCTAAATTTTCTTCTGCAACACTAACGCCAATAAAATTAGGATTAAATCTTTTAGCAAAGTCATCTGCCTTGCCTATATCTCTTTTAGGGTCAATTGAAGCAAAAACAGCTTGCATTTCGACTCCTTTATTCTTCATTAAAGAAAAGGCATTATTTAAGATAGATAAATCAACAGGACATACATCTGGACAAGAAGTATAGCCAAAATATAAAATTGCCCATTTATTTTTAGTTAATTCTGAAATATTAACACTTTTTTTATCATCTTTAATAACATCGAAATCCTCAATTGGCCTTGGCTCGGGATATAGGGAAATTGCTGGCCTAACAAGTTTTTGTAAGGATTTATAATTATTATTATCTTTATTAATTATTAAGGCTGATGCTATTAAAATTATGCTAATTAAAACTAACGGTAATGTGTATTTTTTCATTTTCCCCCAGTTGTAAATAATAAATTTCGCACATTATAACGTAATTGTAAATAGTTTTAATAAACTTATAAATTTTTTTTTTAAACTACAGCATAACCTTAAAAACTTTATGGGCTAGAACCAGCATTGCAATCATTAAAAATAAGGCTACTACATTATGAAGAACTGCGGTTATGACAGGCAAAGAAAGCATAACATTTAAAATGCCTAAAATAAGCTGCAAAACTAACAAGGTTAAGATAATAGTAAGTGTTGATTTTAAGTACAAATAGTTTTTAAATAAGTAAGCCATAAAAAATACTGCAACAGTAGAGACTAAAGCTCCTATTCTGTGAATCATTTGTACTGCTACCCTAGCGTCATTTTCCAGTACCCCATATTCATAATTTGTATTAAATTCGCCAAAGCTTATTGCTTTGCTAATATCAATGTTTGGAAGTATTGAACCCAAACAAGTTGGGAATTCATTTCCACAAGACAAAGCTGCGTAGTTAGCACTAGTCCAGCCCCCTAAAATAATTTGAATAAATAATATTAACAAAGTTGCAATCAGAAAAAATTTGTGATGTTTAGCTACTCTTATGTATGTAAGATTAATTTTTCTTTGCTGATTTAATAGTAGCCAAGTAATTAATAATACGGTTATGAATCCGCCAATTAAATGTGTAGTAACAATAACTGGATGCAATAATAAAGTTACAGTCCAAGCACCAAACAATCCTTGTAATAAGATAAAAAAAGCAGTAAAAGAAGGAAGATAAATCGATTGATATAATTGTTGTTTGCCTGATATGGTTAAAATTAAAATAATAAAAACCATAAGTCCAAGAATAGAGGCTGCATAGCGATGTATCATTTCTTTCCAAGCTTTTGCGACTTCAAGAGGGCGCTCATAGCCTTCAATTTCTGTACCATCTATTTCATTTGGTACTATTATTTTACCGTAACATCCAGGCCAATCAGGGCAAGACAATCCAGCATTGCTGATGCGAGTGTAAGCACCCATAATAACAACAAAGATTGCTAAAAAAAAAGATATTTTGATTATTTTGTTATACATAACATATTTCATCAATTTTTCAAATTATATCAGAATGTTAATTTTTTTGAATTAGTTTAATTTATTTAAAAAATAATTTACTGTATAATTTTGGCTAATTTGTATTTTTTGGGGAATTTATGAAAAAATTAATTGCTTTTTTTGCTTTGACTTTATTTTCGATAAAATCTTTTGCAGAATATGGATTTAATTTGACTCCTGGGGTTACATCAATTAGTAGAGATATTTATGACCTACATATGGTGATATTTTGGGTTTGTGTCGTGATAGCTGTAGTTGTTTTTGGCGTTATGTTTTATTCAATTTATGCTCACAGAAAAACTAAAAATCCTGTAGCTGCTAATTTTCATGAAAACACCAAAGTTGAATTAATATGGACTTTAGTTCCAGTATTAATTCTAATAGTTATGGCAATTCCAGCAACTAAACTCTTGATTGCTTTAGAAGATACTCAAAGTGCCGAATTAAATATAAAAATAACTGGACATCAATGGAAATGGCAGTATGATTATCCCAAAGAAGGCATTAGTTTCATTTCTAATTTAGCCAAATCCTCTAAAGATTCGGTAAGTGCAGATAAAGAAAAAACTAGCAATACTCTTTACAATACGAAAACTACCGCTAAAGGCGTTGAAAATTATTTGTTAGAAGTAGATAATCCTTTAGTGATTCCTGTAGATACATCAATTCGTTTTTTAATAACATCAAATGACGTAATCCATAGTTGGTGGGTGCCTGCTTTTGGCGTTAAGCAAGATGCTAATCCTGGCTTTATTAATGATGCCTGGGCTAAGATAGATGAAGTAGGCAGGTATCGCGGGCAGTGTACTGAATTATGCGGGGTGGACCATGCTTTTATGCCTGTTGTTGTTGATGTCGTTTCTAAAGAAGAATATGCTAAATGGGTACAGTCTAAAAAAGCAGAGAAAAGTGCAGTTGAAGCTAGCGCTAATCAGGTTTGGACTAAAGATGATTTAATGCAAAGAGGTAAAACTAAATATGAAGCCAATTGTGCTGCTTGTCATAAGAAAGATGGATCTGGTCTTGCTGGAATTTTCCCAGCAATGATAGGTTCTAAAATTGCAAATGGCTCGGCAGAAGAGCATATTCAAATAGTATTGCATGGCAAGACCACAATGCCAGCCTTTAAAGTATTAAATGATGTAGATATAGCAGCTATTATTACTTATGAGCGTAATGCTTTTGGTAATAATGGTAGCGTTGTTCAGCCTTCAGAAGTTAAGGCTGCTCGTTAATTTTAAGGAGACATAAATGACTACAGATGTAATTGCCGAAGATCATAACCACCATCACGGCCCAGAAAAAGGCATTATGAGGTGGATAAAAACCACAAATCATAAAGATATAGGCACTTTGTATTTATGGTTTGCATTTATTATGCTATTAGTTGGTGGTGCTTTTGCTATGGTTATTAGATTGGAGTTATTACAGCCTGGTATCCAGCTAGTCAATCCAGACTTCTTTAATCAAATGACCACTATGCACGGACTAATTATGGTTTTTGGTGCTGTTATGCCAGCTTTTGTAGGATTAGCGAACTGGTTAATTCCTATTATGATAGGGGCTCCAGATATGGCGCTTCCTAGAATGAATAATTGGTCGTTTTGGATTTTGCCTTTTGCTGGTGCTATTTTATTAAGTACATTTTTTATGGAAGGGGGAGCTCCAGCTTTTGGTTGGACTTTTTATGCTCCATTATCAACGACATTTGCTCCTGATAGTACAGACTTTTTTATTTTTGCGATTCATCTACTTGGTTTTTCTTCAATTATGGGCGCTATAAATATTATTGCAACAGTAATTAACATGCGTGCGCCAGATATGAAGTTTATGGATATGCCTCTTTTTGTTTGGACTTGGTTTATTACTTCGTTTTTGCTAATAGGCGCAATGCCAATTTTAGCTGGAGCTGTTACTATGATGTTAACAGATCGTAATTTTGGTACTGCGTTTTTTGATGCCTCTGGTGGGGGTGATCCGGTAATGTTCCAGCATATATTTTGGTTTTTTGGGCATCCAGAAGTTTATATTATGGCGTTGCCAGCTTTTGGAATTATTTCGCATATTCTTCCTACTTTTTCTCGCAAGCCATTATTTGGTTATTCTTCAATGGTTTATGCTGTTGTAGCTATTGCTTTTCTATCTTATATAGTGTGGGCGCATCATATGTTTTTAACCGGAATGCCAGTTGCAGGAGGACTTTATTTTATGTATGCAACAATGCTTATTGCTGTTCCAACTGGAGTTAAAGTATTTAATTGGGTTGCTACTATGTGGAAAGGAACTATGACCTTTGAGACTCCTATGTTGTGGGCAATTTCTTTTGTGATTTTATTCACTATTGGAGGCTTAACGGGCGTTATGATGGCTATGACTCCTTTAGATGTGCAGTATCATGATACTTACTTTATTGTAGCGCATTTTCATTATGTATTAGTTACTGGGTCTGTATGGGCAATTATGGCGTCAGTGTATTATTGGTTACCTAAATGGACAGGTAATATGTATAACGAAAAATTAGCGAATATACATTTTTGGTTGGCAGTTGTGTCTGTTAATGTTTTATTTTTCCCAATGCATTTCTTAGGCCTTGCGGGAATGCCTAGAAGAATTCCTGACTATTCTTTACAGTTTGCTGATTTTAATATGATATCTTCTATTGGCGGTTTTGCTTTTGGTCTGACTTTCATTTTATTCCTTTATATTGTAATCGATTGCATTAAGAATAATAATAAAGCTACAAGTCGTGTATGGGAAGGCGCTAAAGGGCTAGAATGGACTATAGCTTCTCCAGCTCCATATCATAGTTTTGAGTCGCCGCCTTCTAAAGAAGAAATTATTAAAGAGTCACAACATTTTCATGAAAAATAAAGCAGGGATTGTTGTTACTGTAGTGGTTTTAAGTTTTATAGTTGTAGGAGTTTATTTAATTACCATAATTGCAAATGGTTAGTTATGAAAAAAATAAAAAAATCATTTTGGGTTAAACTAATAGCTGCGCCAATAGTGATGTTCTTTTTTGCTTTTGCTATGGTTCCTTTGTATAATGTTTTATGTGATATTACTGGATTTAATGGCACAACAGGAATAACAGATGGCGAACAACAATATGTTGTTAATGAACAAAATGAGATTGAGGTTAGTTTTTTTTCTATGATTATGCCGGGCTTGCCAATTGAAGTTAAACCAAAATTTGACTCTATAAAAATTAAGCCTGGGAAGTTTTATGATGCTACTTATATTGCAAAGAATAATACAAATAAAGAAGTTGTAGGTCAAGCTGTACCTAGTGTTGCACCAACAGTTGCTGCATCTTTTTTTAAAAAATTAGAGTGTTTTTGTTTTAATAGACAAGTATTTGCCCCAGGGGATGAAATTGAAATGTCGGTTCGTTTTGTAGTTGAGCCGCAAATAGATGAAAAAATTAAAGATATAAGTTTATCATATAGTTTTTTTAAAATTGAGTAAAAAAAGGGAATAGTAATATGGATAACAAACAATTATATTATGTGCCAAACGGAACTTATTGGCCTATTATTGGATCGGTTGGAGTATCGACATTATTTATAGGTCTTGCCAATCAAATGCATGGTGTAGAATGGGGAATGACAGTTATGCTGTTAGGTCTTGCTATTTTGATATTTATGTTATTTGGCTGGTTAGGTCAAGTTGTTAATGAAAGCGTTAGCGGGCTCTACAATGATAAAGTAGATGCTTCATTTCGTTTAGGAATGGCTTGGTTTATATTTTCTGAAGTAATGTTTTTTGTAGCTTTTTTTATAGCTTTATTTTATGCTAGAAACCTTAGCGTTCCTTGGTTAGGGGGAGAAGGCAATAATTTTTTCACTCCAGAGTTATGGAATGGTTTTAGCGCTACTTGGCAACAGATAGCTTTTAACACGCCATCAACCACACTTCAAAACGGAACTGAAATTTCTGTGCCAGTTAAGCTTGTAAACACTTGGGGCTTGCCAGCACTTAATACTGCTTTATTATTATTATCTGGAGTTACTTTGACTATAGCTCACCATGCCTTGCGTGCTGGAAAGCGTAACAACCTTATTTTTTGGTTAATAGCTACAATTTTTTTAGGAGTATTATTTTTAGGTTTTCAAGTCGCTGAATATGGTCATGCTTATGCCGACGGACTTAAACTAACATCAGGGATTTATGGCTCTACTTTTTACATGTTGACAGGCTTTCATGGCTTTCATGTAACCGTAGGAGCTTTAATGTTAACTGTGATTTTATACAGAGTACAAAAAGGTCATTTTAGCAAAGATAATCATTTTGCATTTGAAGGCGTTGCATGGTATTGGCATTTTGTTGATGTAGTTTGGTTGGGACTATTTTTCTTTGTCTATTGGCTATAAAAATCAATTTAAGATAGCCTTAAAATCTACATAAGAAGTATTTTTAATTTATAAATAAATGCTTAGTGTTTAAAATTTTAATTTTAACCTTAATCTTAATTATTCTAATAACGCTTGGAGTTGGACTAATAAATTTAGTAAAAGGAAAAAGTCAAAATTCTATTACATTATTTAAATCATTAAAATTAAGAATAATCTTATCTGCAGTTTTGTTTTTGATTGTTATTTTCTCGGCTTATATGGGCTGGATTGAGCCTAATAAAGTTAATTTATAGTTTATTAACTATGAATAAACAAAAAATTATCTTACCTAGTATTTTAATTTTTATTACATTTTCAATTTTAATCACTCTTGGGTTTTGGCAGCTTAATAGAGCAGAAGAAAAAAGAATTATTGAAAAAACCATAGTACGGCTTAACAAACAACCAGCAGAGCTAGTAAAAGAACTAAATACTATTGAAAATAAAGAGTATCAACAAGTTTTATTGCGGGGAAATTTTGACACAAGCAAGCAATTTATTTATGATAATCAGACAGTTAAAGGTAATGCAGGTTATTATGTGTTGTTGCCATTAGTTTTAGAAGACAAAAAAGCTATTTTAGTTAATTTAGGCTTTTTGCCGTGGAATAACAATAGAAATAATATAGTTAGCATTAAGAATTTAACTACAAAAACTGTAACAATTAAAGCAACGTTAAGTAAGCCAATTAAAAGAGTTGAGCTTAAACAACAACAATTAACTAAAAATTTTCCAGTTTTAATCCAAGCAATTGATATAGAAAAGCTATCTAATCTTT
>CAKMYR010000058.1 GCA_929200175.1 uncultured Gammaproteobacteria bacterium | reverse complement strand
TGATATATGCGCGCACCCAAGACACAGGCAGTAGCCGTTTTTATATGGTTGATAGTGCAAACAAAATCGCAAACTACAGTTTTATTAAAACCGCTAAATTATTAAAATGTGACCCAGAAGTCGAAGCACAAAAACTACACAAGCAGCATTATTCACAAGTATTGTCTGCATTAAATGAATTTACAACCGAAACATTAAAAAGCATTATTGATCAAACACAAAACAAAACTTTATCCACAACTGAGTTAAAGGCCGTTAATTTTTTAAAAACTAAATTTCCAAATATCAGCCAACAGGAAAAAGAACAATTAACGCAAGCCATCCACCAAATTAAAAATAAACGCTTTCAAAATTTAACAAAAGAAATTAATAAATTAGCAAACAACACTAAAAACAAAGGGCTTAAGCCCTCAATTGTTTTGGAAGCCCTACTAAATATTATTCAAAAATACGATGTGAATAGTCACGTTGAGGTTGAATTAGCAAAAGAAAATACAACTCAACAAGACATAAAACCAACCATTGTTGTTTCTCAATCTTATAATTAGATATTATGCCAACCAGCTATCATTATAATAACTTTCCTCCTGACCTAAAACTAGATAAAGAAATATCTAGTTTAATCAATCAAGCGCGCACGGAGTTAGGCAGATACGATGGTTTTTTATCTTCTATGATTGATAATCAAGCCTTATTATCCCCTTTATTTACTCAAGAGGCAGTCTTGTCTTCAAGGATTGAAGGCACTCAATCAACCTTAACCGAAGTCTTAGAATTTGAAGCTGGAGAAAATAAAAACTTATCTAAAAATAAAAAAGATGATTTAGTCGAAGTACTTAATTATCGTTATGCTTTAAATGCAGCAATAAAGCTAATCAAAGAAAATACTCCTTTATCTAGCAGAATGTTAAAGGCAATGCACAAAGAGTTAATGCAAGGAGTAAGAGGAAAAAATAAAAGCCCAGGAGAATATAGGAAAATGGCCGTTTGGTTAGGCTCAGATGATATAAAAACTGCAAGATTTATCCCTATCGAGGCTCAGAAAATACCTGATGCAATGAGCATATTTGAAAAATATTTACACGAAAATGATGATTATGATGATTTAATAAAGATTGCCTTATTACATGTAGAATTTGAATCAATTCATCCGTTTTTAGATGGTAATGGCAGATTAGGAAGATTGTTTATTCCGCTTTATTTAACAGAAAAAAAATTATTAGAAAGCCCTTATTTTTATATTAGCAGCTATTTTGAAAAAAATAAAGATATTTATTACGAATTATTGCTAAATGTCTCTAAAAACAACGACTGGCTTGCTTGGTGTAAATTTTTTATTAAAGGAATATTAGAGCAAGCACAAGATAATTTAAAGCTTGCACAGCAAATTACTAACTACTACAACCAACTAAAAGTACAATTACCAACATTAACTAAATCCCAATATGGCATCACTGCTTTAGATTTTATCTTTAAAAATAATTATTTCTCTTCTAAATATTTTTATAAAAAAGCAAACATTCCTTCATCTACTGCCCAAAGATTATTAGAAATTTTTAAAAAACAAGAGATTTTATATTGCGCTCACGGCACAGGAAGAAAGCCTAATTTTTATGTATTTAGAAAATTAATTGCTATAGCTGATGGGGAAAATGCCTAATAGCCCACTTATGGGCTACAAACTTTTTTGTAACCCACTTATGGGCTACAAACTTTTTTGTGACTCACCATCAAGCTAACTACATTTCAAAATGAGTATATTGAATAATCCATATAAACAAAAAGAATATTTAAAATTTTTAGATGATAATTTAAATTTCTCTGAGCTTTTAAAAGAAATAAAAATTGATAATACTGATGTCAAAGAATTTAAACAATTAGGTTCTATAATAACTCCTGATAATAAGAAATTATCTGTATTTGAGATTCATATCAAACCCAATACCCAATTAACCAGAAATCGTGTTGGTTTGCGTAACTTAGTCGCTAAACAAATAGAGACAGAAGATGGAGCGCTAGCTGTTTATATTGACTCTAAAAACCAGCAATGGCGTTTTAGTTTTATTGCTATTGAGTATGAATTTGGCAGTGATGGTATAAAGAAAAACCAAACAGCCAGCAAAAGATTCACCTATCTTTTAGGCAAGGGAGCAAAAACCAGAACCGCAGAAAATCGTTTTGAAATACTTAATAAAAAATCAACTCTTGAGAATTTCAAGGCTGCTTTTGCGGTTGAGCAATTAAACAAAGAATTTTACGACAAACTTTATAAATGGTATGAAAAAGCCCAGCAACAAGTTACATTCCCCAACGACGAAAAAGATAAAGCCCACATTCAAACTAATTTAATTCGTTTTTTAACTCGGATTTTATTTGTTTGGTTTTTAAAAGAAAAAGGACTAATCAACAAAGATTTATTTGATTTAAAAGAATTAAAAGCCCTGATTGATTATGAAAAAGACAGTAGTTTTTATAAAGCCATTTTACAAAATCTGTTTTTTGCCACACTAAACCGTCAAATTATCGATAGAAGTTTTCGCCGAACGACCAATGGAAAGGCCAATAAAACCAACTATTTAGCCACTAATATTTATCGCTATCAAAACTATTTTCAAAATAGCAACCAAGACAAAATTATAAGATTATTCAGCCAAACCCCATTTTTAAATGGCGGTTTGTTTGAGTGTTTAGACAGGGAAGCCACTGAAGATGAAAAGACAGAATACGATGAAAACAATACAATCAGACCTGTTAAAAGCGCTGTTCGTATTGATGGCTTTTCCGATAAAAATAATAACCAATTAAAATTTCCTAATTCGTTACTCTTTAACACTGAGCAAGATTTAGGGCTTATTGATTTATTTAACCAATATCAATTTACCGTAGAGGAGTCCACCCCACTGGATGTTGATGTTGCTCTTGATCCTGAATTATTGGGCAAAGTGTTTGAAAATCTATTAGCGAGCTACAATCCAGAGACAGGCGACCAAGCACGTAAAGCCACAGGCAGTTTTTATACCCCACGAGAGATTGTGAATTATATGGTGGATGAAAGCCTAAAACAGCACTTTAAAACTCATACTGATTTAGACAAAAATCAAATTAATACCTTATTTACTGAGAGTGAAAACATGCTTAATGATAATCAAATCAAAAGCGTTATTGAGACGATTGACAATCTTAAAATTCTCGATCCAGCAGTCGGCTCTGGCGCTTATCCAATGGGCATATTGCAAAGACTAGTATTTATTTTAGAAAAAATAGATAAAACTGCTGAGAATTTCAAACAACAACAATTAGCAAATTTACCTAATTTATCATCTATTGAACAGGACTTAAAAACAGCTGAACAAATTAGTGATAAAAAAGCCAAAGAAAAAGCAATAGAAGAATTAAAAAATAGAAAACAGCAAATTAAAGATAAATTTAAAAAACAAGACCATAATTATTTGCGTAAATTGCATTTAATTGAAAATGCTATTTTTGGCGTGGATATCCAATCGATCGCCATTCAAATTTGCAAACTGCGGTTTTTTATCAGTCTAACCATTGAGCAAATACCTAATCATAACAACAACGATAACTACGGCATTAAGGCCTTGCCAAATTTAGAAACCAAGTTTATTGTGGCTAATTCGCTATTGTCTTTGGATGAAAAGCCGCAACAAACAGGTAATTTGCTATTGTCTTTGGATGAAAAGCCGCAACAAAAAGACTTGTTTGACAACTATATCGAAAACCTAAAAGCGCACTTAGAAAAAATTAGACGCCGATATTTTACTGCCAAGACCCTAAAAACCAAACGCAAATATCGCAATGAGGACAAAATAATCCGCGAACAGATGTTGGCGCAGTTAAAAAAAACAGGCATTACACCAGCAGTAGAAACCAGCATGAAAAAGGTGGTTGATTGGGATTTATATAATCAAAATTCGGCGTCCGATTGGTTTGACCCAGAATGGCAGTTTGGGGTTAAAGATGGCTTTGATATTGTAATTGGCAATCCGCCTTATATTGATTCCGAGTCAATGGTTAAAAACAACAAAAATATTAGAGAAATTATTGCTAAAAATTATTTAATGACAAAAGGAAATTGGGATATATATATTGCTTTTTTTGAATTTGGGTTTAGATCATTAAATTCAAAAGGAATTCTTACTTTTATTACTCCTGACAAATGGATATCTAGGCCTTTTGGTTATGAACTAAGAAAAAAATTAATCAATAATTTATGTATCATTTTAAATTCTGGTAGGCAAGTATTTGAAACCGCTAAAGTAGATTCAATTGTCACTTTTTTTACAAAAGAGTATTGCAATAACTTGAGAGTACTAGAGTTTAAAGACGCTGAAATATCTTTAAAAAATGAAATAATTAAAAATAAAATCAATAAGCCGTTTTCTTTTGATTTTGTTTTTTCTAATCATCTATCATTGCTAAATAAAATAGACTTATTGCCATTAAGAGTAGGAAATTTTTTTAAATGTGAAAATGCTTGTGCCACATCAGATGCATATAAACTTAAGCCTTTTATTAAGAATACACATAATTTTAGTAAAACAAGCTATTTAAAAGTAATAAATACCGGAACAATAGGCAAGTATATGTCTAAATGGGGCAGTAAAGAAATGACTTATCTTGGAGATAAATATTTTAACCCCTGTGTTTACAAAAAAGATTTTTTTGAAGCATTTAATAACTCATATTCTAAAAAATCTGTTAGGCCAAAAATCATTATAAAAGGACTTACTTTATTGGATTCATGTTTGGATGACAAAGGTATTTTTATTCCAGGGAAATCTACTCTTATGATTACTGGTGATGATATTGATAAATTGAAATTTTTATTAGCATTGTTGAATAGTGCATTAGTTATATTCTATATAAAAGAAAAACATCCAGCCTCAAGTTATAATAAAGGTATAAATTTTACAAAGGATATGATTAACAATATGCCAATTCCAAAGACTTCAAAAACAGAGCAACAACTATTTATCAATTTAGTGAATAAAGCTCTTCAAGCCAAAGAAATCAATACTAATACCGATATCACCGATTTAGAACACCAAATAGATAACGAGGTTTACAAACTTTATAATCTTACAAAAGAAGAAATAAAAATCATTGAGGGTAAAGATTAAGTAAAATTACAATGATGAACAATAAACCAAAATTTTATCGTCAATGCTTTTTGCTGAGCTTATTGCGGATTATTGATAGAGAAGTTACGAAAACCGATCTACAAAAACATAGCTTTTTATTCTCACAACAACACGCTATGGGTTATGATTTTATTCCTTATCAGTATGGTTGTTATTCTTTTCAATTGAATAAAGATATTGAGGATTTGGCACAATCAAATTTTGTCAAAATAACAGACAATAAAATTCAGCCAGCCAAAAAAAATCCAATACCTTGGCTTAAAACTGCAGACTCTAATCAATTACTTAAATATCCCAAAGAAGCTAAAAAATTATATGGCGACGATTTAATTAGTTTTGTGTATAGAAATTACCCCTATTATGCAATCAATAGCAAAATTATCAACAGAGTTTGTTCTGATAAAGAAAAGTCTCAAATTCAAGACGAACAATCAAAAATAACTAAAAATTCCCCTATTATTTATACCGTAGGTTATGAAGGAATTAGTTTAGAAATCTATATTAATAAACTGATTAAAAATAATATCAAGCTATTGTGTGATGTTCGCAAAAATCCCTTTAGTCGTAAATTTGGGTTTAACTACAAAACATTAAGCAGCCTATTACCTAAAACTGGTATTGATTATATTCATATTCCTCAACTAGGGATTGAATCTGACAAAAGGCAGGGACTGGATAATAAAGAGGCTTATAAAAAATTGTTTGATGAATATAAAACAACTCTATCTGATAAGCAGGAAGCGCTAGATAAAATATTAAACTTACAAAAAAAATACCAGAGGATTGCCTTAACTTGTTTTGAAAAATTACACCGCGAATGCCATCGCCATTGTGTCAGTGATTATCTTGCTAATAAGCATAATGCCCAAACTGTTCACCTATAACTATGCCAACCAAAGTTTTAATTAGCGTCAAAACCTACCCAACGATATCAACAAAATACAAGGAGTTAGTTTGTACTGCTGGTTTTTTAGAAAATGGTGACTGGGTAAGAATATATCCTTTACCTTTTAGGGCATTAGAACAAGATCAAAAATACAAAAAATGGCAGTGGGTTGAATTAGATTTAAAACCCAATACTGCGGACAATAGGCCAGAAAGCTACAAAGCAGAAAATATAGACTCTTTAAAGGTTATTGAGCAACTAGGCACTGAACAAAATTGGTTTAAGCGCAAAAAGATTGTTAATAAAAGCGTTATTTACGACGATTTAACTGCCTTAATTACAAAGGCTAAAGCTAAAAAAAATTCGCTATCTCTGGCTACTTTTAAACCCACTAGAATTCTTGACCTTATTGTTGAAGAAGTAGATAGAGAGTGGAACGCTGAAAAATTAGCAATCTTACAAGCAAAATCACAACAGTTATCACTTTATCAAACTGAAGACGAAGTAAAACAAGAGTTTGAATTGGTGGATAAACTGCCCTATAAATTTTCATATAAATTTGAGGATATTAATGGCAAGGAATCGACTTTAATGATAGCAGATTGGGAGATAGGATCGTTGTATTGGAATTGCCTAAAAAAATGTGTTGGAGACGAGAAAAAGGCAGTTCAACAAGTTAAAGATAAGTATCTTGGCTTTGTAGATAAATGCGATATATTGATATTTTTAGGAACAACCCAACAATTTCATGGTTGGGCAAACAACCCGTTTATTATTATTGGTGTTTTTTATCCTAAGATAGAGCCACAACATAATTTGTTTTGAATGTAGCGTTTATTGATAGGGCGCTTGTAACAATTAAACAACCCCTACCCACGCACAGCGTAATTACCAAATTCTAACTAAACGAGAAAACCAACTTTTACAATGCTTTAAAAACACACTTACCAAAACTGTACTATATGCAGCAATGCTTGTTATATTCATTAGATTATGACCATAGGTAATAAATAAAATATTGCAAACAATAAACAAAAATGTTAATATCAAATTCAAGTATTTGAGTTTTCTGTAAAAACC
>CAKMYR010000057.1 GCA_929200175.1 uncultured Gammaproteobacteria bacterium | reverse complement strand
CTCCAACAAAGTCGGCGTAAGTTTTGTACTAAGCCTAAAACCCAAATAAACACCCTATAATTTATATAATCAGAGCGGCTATTAAGTAGAAAGTTCCATTAAATTTAAGATATACAAATAGCCAGATATAGTCATAATCAAAAAATAAACAAGATGCTGCTGTTGCCAAAATATATCGTAAACATGGTATGAGGGCTGATCGATAAATTCTGCCAAGGCAGCGGAGCTTACCATTGCCTCGGATGTTTATAGATTGGTGGTAGGTATGCGAGATGACAAGCAAACCAAATCCCGTTAATATATTTTCAAAGGATTCGATAAAATAGCGTAAGAATTCGACACCAAGCAAATTGCTGATTTCATGGGGGTCGCAAAATGCATTGATAGTACCACTAATGCAAATTTTAGGCAATAGAATATCTGGAGCAGATGAGGGAAAATTTTGGAGTAATTTAGACCTTGTTTATATTTAGAGAAAGCGTAATAGTATATGATAAAAGTAGCATGTTTTCATTATTTTGGGGTGTTATAATAAGAAGTTGCTAATTATTAAAAATAAGGATAAAAATGAAAAAAATAATAACATCAGCATTAATAACAATTACATTGATTGCCTCACCTATAACATTGGCAAAAGAAATTGTTATTAAATTTTCACATGTAACAACTGAAAAATCCCCTAAAGGAAAGGGCGCAATACTACTTAAAAAAATTGTTGAAGAGCGCTTAAAGGGTAAGGTAAGGGTAGAGATTTATCCAAATTCACAACTTTATAATGATAAGGCGGTACTTAAAGCATTATTACTTAATGATGTTCAATTAGCGGCACCGACATTGTCGAAATTTAATAAATATACTAAAAAATGGGGTTTGTTTGATTTGCCGTTTCTATTTAAAAACACAGGGGCGCTTAACTGTTTTACTTCTTCTAAAAAAGGACAATCTCTACTTAATTCTGCTGAGAATAAAGGTATTATTGGTTTAGGTTATTGGTTAAACGGTATGAAGCAAATCTCGGCTAATCGTCCTTTAATTACACCAGATGATGCCAAAGGACTGAAGTTTCGTATTATGAGCTCAGATATTCTAAAAGCACAATTTGAGTCAGTAGATGCTAATCCTCAGAAAATGGCGTTTTCTGAAGTTTATAACGCTTTAGCAACAGGTGTTATTGATGGCCAAGAAAATACTTGGTCTAATATTCGTTCAAAGAAATTTTTTGAAGTGCAAAAAGATACTACTGTCTCTAATCACGGTGTTTTAGAATATGTATTGGTTACTAGCAAGCGTTTTTGGAATTCTCTACCAGATGATATTGCTATAGAATTAGAGAAAATTATTAAAGAAGTAACGGCAAAAGTAGTTGAATATGCGCTTGATGCAGCACAAACTGATATGGATGCAGTTATAAAATCAGGTAAAACCAATGTTCACACATTAACAGACTCACAAAGACAGAAGTGGGCTAATGTTATGAAACCAGTTTGGGCTAAGTTTGCAGGTGAAATTGGCAAAGATAATATCGAGGCCGTACAGCATTGTAATGCAATTAACTAATATTTTTTTATAAATCGCTATTGATGCATTGTGAGTAGTATTTTATGAAATTATCAGCATTTTTTAATAAAATTGAAGAGTTGTTGATTGCTTTTTTACTTTCGGCGATGACGCTGATTACTTTTTCTCAAGTAATTGCACGCTATATATTTAGCTCAGGTGTTGTCTGGGCACTTGAGCTTACTACTTATCTATTTGCTTGGCTAGTGCTAATTGGTGCTGCTTATATCATCAAATGTGGAGGACAT
This sequence comes from uncultured Gammaproteobacteria bacterium, assembly GCA_929200175.1. Lineage (GTDB taxonomy): Bacteria > Pseudomonadota > Gammaproteobacteria > PS1 > Pseudothioglobaceae > CAKMYR01. Next base: position 5,454 of record CAKMYR010000057.1, on the reverse strand, counting down.
ATTGCTGTTGATAGTTTAGTAGAATTGTTACCTAAAAAAGCGCGTAAATTGTTAGCATTATTCACCGTATTTGTTTGTATGATTTTTGTAGTTATTATGTTTATTGGTAGTTATCAATACATCTTATTACTTAAAGAAATACAAATAGAGTTAGAAGACCTTGCTATATTAGAGTGGCAAGCAAAAATTGTTCTGCCATTAGGATTTTCCTTAATGTTTTATCGCTTGTTAGAGGTAATGATAAGCGTTATTAAAAACAAAACATTAACCATGCATTTTGCTGACAAATACACTAATAATAAGGACTGATATTATGGTTATTTTTACGCTTTTTATAATGCTTTTTGGTTTGATGGCAATCGGGGTGCCTGTAGCATTTGCTTTAGGGCTTTCAAGTATTAGTGTTATTTTATTATTTGGTGATGAAAGCTTAGCTTCGCTTGCTGGGCATATTTTTGGCTCTATGGAGCATTACACCTTAATGGCGATTCCATTTTTTATTCTTGCTTCCTCTTTCTTATCGCGTGGCGGTTCAGCCCAGCGTTTGGTTGATTTTGCGATTGATAGTGTTGGTTGGGTTAAGGGCGGTCTTCCTATGGCATCTGTATTGGCTTGTATGATGTTCGCTGCAGTCTCTGGTTCATCTCCTGCAACTGTTATTGCTATTGGCTCAATTGTAATTGCTGGTATGGTTAAAGAAGGCTATCCACAATCTTATGCTGCTGGTGTTATTAGTTCAGCAGGGACAATGGGTATTTTAATTCCTCCTTCAATTGTGATGGTAGTTTATGCTGCTGCTACTGAAGTCTCAGTTGGGCGTATGTTTTTAGGTGGGGTAGTTCCTGGTTTTATTATTGGTACTATGATGATGCTGGCAATTTATTTTACTGCAAGAATGAAAAACTATCCAAGTGTGCCTTTTAAAGGATTTAAAAACTTAATTGGCTCTTCTATCCAAGCTTCTGGCGGATTGTTTCTTGTTGTTATTATTATGGGAGGAATTTACGGTGGTATTTTTACCCCAACCGAAGCAGCGGCTGTGGCTGCTATTTATGCTTTTATATTAGGTGTTTTTATTTACAAAGATATAAAAATAAAAGAAATTCTCCCTGTTATTACAGAATCAGCTAAAACCTCTATTATGTTAATGTTTATTATTGCTAATGCGATGCTTTTTGCTTTTGTGCTTACCAATGAGCGTATTCCTCATGAAATTGCTGAGGCGATATTCTCTTTTGGTTTACCTGTCTGGGGTTTTTTGTTAATTGTAAACTTAGTACTACTTATTGCTGGCAATTTTATGGAGCCTTCAGCTGTGTTGCTTATTATGGCTCCTATTCTTTTTCCAATCGCCATTGAATTAGGTATTGATCCAATTCATCTTGGTATTATTATGGTTGTTAATATGGAGATTGGCATGCTCACCCCACCTGTTGGCCTTAATCTTTTTGTAACTTCAAGTATTACTAGGATGCCACTATTAAAAGTCATTAGAGCAACTTTTCCTTGGCTGCTTCTAATGCTAGTATTTTTGATGATGATTACCTTTATCCCTGAATTATCCATCTCACTACCTAACGCTTTAATGGGGCCTGAGATTGTTGGTGGCTAGAAATAATAAAAATTGTTAAATTGTAAATCCTAGTGAATGCAACATAATTATTTATTTTTTTCATTTGCTTTATATAGTAATTTTTAGATAAAAATGGTTAATAGATGTTTACCCTTAAAAAATAGGGATATTTTTGATTCTGTGATTTTTATTATGATTACTTAATTGTATTTAATTTTTTAGATAAATTATGTATAGGTTTTTTATGTCCTTAGTATCAAAAATGGCATAATGGTACAGAAATCATGCCATAGTGGTGATGGGTATAAAAGTTGACAAAACTCCAACTTATCCTATCTGAAGGCGTTATACTATTAATTCATAGTTAGGAAGGTATAACAAAGTAGTTTTACAATGATAAATCATCAACAACATAGTGGATTACAATGCCAGATTTGGCAAATTAATGAAACTTATGAATTAGTTGATGGTTCGGACTTTAAACAATATGCCTTAGGTGCATTTTTGTAGATAATCAAATTAAGATAAAATTTTAATAATAAAATAACATTATGAGTTTGCCTGTTTTAAAAATTAAATTTTTGGACTATACTATAATTGTTAGTCAAGAAGATTTAAATATTTTTTTTAAAACTAATTTAGCAAAATATTTTGATCTTAGATTAGAGTTTAAAGGATCGCCAGATTTAATCATTTTCGGTGATTTTGGATTTCATCATCAAATAAAATACCGAGATATTCCCAGAATATATCAGAAGTCAGAATGCAATACTTATGTTGATAATCGTTATTATGAACATTGTTTTGGTTTTTGTTATCCGGATAACCAAAAACACACTTATATTATTGACTATGGTGGTACAACAGAATATCACATGTTAGCTTCGAATAACTTTACAGAACATTTTCTAGCTCTTAGAAATAAAACTAAAACTAAATTTTGTAATTTTATTTATGCTAAGACTGGGGAGGGGTTGCAATATAAAGTTCGTGAAGATTTTTGTAAAAAACTAATGAAGTACAAGCACATTGATTGTCCAGGGAATGCCCTAAACAACATGTCTTCTATTGATGACCGATATGCAGATACTTGGAATAACAATAAGCCGATAATAGTAAGTGATTATAAATTCACCATTGCTTTTGAAAATCAATCTATTGATGGATATGTTACTGAAAAATTCTTTCATCCTTTATTAGTTAAATCTATTCCTATTTATTGGGGCGATCCAAATATCGGCAAGAAATTTAATACTAAGGCTTTTATCAATTGTCATGATTACGATTCTTTTGAGCAGGTAATTGAACATATTATTGAAGTTGACAGTAACGATGATCTTTATCAAAGCTATTTGAATGAATCTCCTTTTTTAAAAGATAATTTTCCTCCTGAGGGTTTAGATAGAGACTTTTTTGATAAAAAATTTGTCGAAATAGTAAAAGAGTTAACCTCTTCAAATTTTCAAGTTCCAAAACGACCATTTCCCAAAGAGTACCTAATACAAATTTATAAAAAAATAAAAAGAAGAATATTTAAGTCTTAAGTAGAGACCAGCCAAGATGAAATTGATAATACTCAATCGCTTATAGATTCACCTACTTAAACATAAGTGAAAGTTCAGGGACAAATGTGACGATAATAAGCGTGATAAACATAGATAGTATAAACCATTTGCAGTATCTCATTACATGTTCAATTTTTAAGCCTGTCGTTGAACATACAGTCAACAATACAGAAGCAACTGGTGGAGTTTGTTGTCCTATTCCTAAATTAAGACAAACGATAACACCAAAATGAACAGGATCGATTCCAATATCCGTAGCGATAGGAAGCAACATTGGTACAACCACAATAATTGCTGCTGATGCATGCAAAAACATACCTAAAAACAAAAGAAAAACATTTATTAACAGGGTTAATAAGATTGGATTGGTTGTCAAACTTGTTAATCCTGCTGCGATTGCTTGTGGTAATTGTTCATTTGCAAGAAACTGTCCTAACACAGCGGAACCAGCAATAATCATCATAACAATCGAGGTTTGACGCACGGTTGTAATTAATAACTGACCTAACTTTGATGCACTTAAATCTCGTTGCAAAACCACTCCAAAAAGTAATGCCGCTAAGGCGCCTACTGCTGCTGCCTCTGTTGGTGTAACAATTCCTAAAATCAGCCCACCAACAACCACTACTGGAATCATCAAAGGAACTGCTGCTTTCATAAAAGCATTACCTAATCTTGGTAGTTCAAAACGGGTATCTACTGGATATCCTTCTTTGCGTGCAAAAATATAGTTGGTAACCATAAAGGCAACTCCTAATAAAATACCGGGAATAATGCCAGCTAAAAATAAGTCTTTAATTGATGTATTTGTTGTAACACCATAAAGAATCATTGGAATAGAAGGAGGAATAATAATACCAAGTGTTGCACTTGTTGCTGTAATTGCAGCGGCAAATGTTCGAGGATAGCCTTGTTTTTCCATATTAGGCACAAATATTTTGCTCATCACCGCTGCATCTGCAACAGCTGATCCGCTCATTTCCGCCATAAACATAGAAGTTACCACATTGGCATGACTTAAGCCTCCACGTATCCACCCAACTAATGCAGAGGCAAGATTAATAATGCGCTCGGAAATAGAAGTTGCTCCCATTAACTCGCCCATTAAAATAAAAAATGGAATAGCAAGCAGAACAACCGAGTTTGTGCCAGAATACATTTGAATAGGTACCACAATTAAATCAATTCCTTGAGTAAACATGGCAATTGCAGCAGCAATCATTAAAGCAAACCCAATAGGGAATCCCAAAAAAATTAGAATAAATAAAAGTAACACAACAAATCCTGCCATAAACTACTCCTTAGAAGAACTAATACGTTTAATAGTACTTAAAATTAATGCGAACATCATCAATACTGATGTAATTGGGATAATACTCATAAACCATCCTTGAGCAATTTCAGCTGTTTCAATCTCTGTTTCTCCATCAACAAAAATCATCCGTATCGATTGTGCAAGCAAAATAACCAAAAAAATCATCAAAGTTACATCGCTTAACATAGCAACGAAAGTTCTTATTTTAGTTGGAAGACTTTCAACAATCATATCAAAAGAAATATGTCCTCCTTTGCGATAAGCTAAATAAGCACCCAAAAATGCAATCCAGACCAACAACAAACCAGGCACTTCATCTGCCGTTGCGCTAAGTGGAGAAAACATAGTGTCAGCATAACTAAATACAGCAGCAAGTATATCTGAATTTTCTCCGCCTGTTCTTAGCCAACCAAGAATCACATAGCGATTAAATACATTAATCAAAACCATAAAAGTCGCTGAAATCAAAGCAATGACTCCAGCGACCTCAATCAAACGATCAATAACACGAGCAAATTTTTCCATCTGGATAATAGTCCGAGATTAAATTATATTTGGCACGTTTGATAATATTTAAGGATTGCGAGCTTCTCTAACTAGCTTTAACCAATCCTTGCCTTGACTTTTAGCATACTTGTCATAACTTTTCTTGGTTGCCTTTTGAAATGCTGCTAAATCAACATTATTGATACTAACGTATTTTTTCATTTCAGCAAAATATTTATCTTCTAATTCGCCAGCTCCATTGTAAGCTCTGTTAGTTATCGCTTTACCAACTTCTTCAAATACTTTTTTTTGCTTACTTGTCAAAGAATTCCAAAATGCTTTAGACGCAACTAAAAAACTTGGGGTATAAACATGTTTGGTTAAACTAAGATATTTCGCTACCTCATATTGTTTTTGCTCATAAAAACCATAGGTTGCAGCTTCTACACCATCAACAACACCTGTTTTTAATGCGGTAAATGTTTCTTTCCATGAGACTTTTTGTGGTGTTGCTC
>CAKMYR010000056.1 GCA_929200175.1 uncultured Gammaproteobacteria bacterium | reverse complement strand
TATAAAATCTACATCTTTATTAGCAAATATCCTTTATTCTCAGACTGCAAAGCAAAATAAATCAGAAGAAGTAATTTTAACCCGTGATAATAAAATTACCGAAGGCGCTAGCTCTAATGTTTTTATGTTAAAAAATAATGAATTACTTACCCACCCTGCTGACAATAAAATTATATCTGGCATAACTCGTTATTTAATAATAAAAAGCTTAAAAGCATGTAATATAAATTTTTTAGAAAAATCTTTTTCTTTAGAAGATGCATATAATGCAGATGGATTATGGATCTCTAGTGCAAGTCGTGAATTAATGCCAATTAATATACTTGATAATAAAATGATTAATAAAGGCATAGTTTGTGAAAAATGGGATTGTGTTTATGATCAATATCAAAATTTAAAAAATGGCGGATAAACGCTTTAATCTTCTTAATAATTTTTTGATTGATTATTTTAATGATAATAGTTTTACTATTGTTAGTTCAAGTAATGATGCTAGTTTTCGTAATTATTTTAGAATAAAACATAATAATTTAAGCTTTATTGTTATGGATGCTCCGCCAGAAAAAGAATGCTGTGAATCCTTTGTTAAAATAGCTAAAATTTTAATAAAAAATGATATTTATGCTCCAAAAATTATTCACTCTAATTTAGAGCAAGGATTTTTATTAATAGAAGATTTAGGCGATGATTTTTTTTTAGACAAGCTTCAAAATTCATTTTCAATTGATTATTATAAAACCGCAATTGACACTTTAATCAAAATTCAATCAATAGCAACAAAATCAATTGATATTGAAAAATACGATAATGAATTATTAATTAATGAAATGCAATTATCAATTGATTGGTACTTTCCAAAATTAAATAATAAACAAATTTTAAAGCTTAAAAAAGTATTTAATTTATTAGCTGAAAATGCCCTAAACTCTAAACAAGTTTTTGTGCACAAAGATTATCATTCTTGTAATTTAATGATGTTGCCTAATTCTAAATTAGGGGTAATTGATTTTCAAGATGCGATTATTGGCTCTAATACTTATGATTTAGTTTCTTTATTAAAAGATGCTTATTTTGAAATTAAGCCCGATATATTAATTGAGCTACTTAAATATTATTTTAATAAAGCAAATATTGCTATAAGTTTTGATAAATTTTTAAAACAGTTTGATTTAATGGGGTTGCAACGTCATATTAAAATATTAGGAATTTTCAAACGCTTATCAATACGAGATAATAAACATAAATATTTAAAGACAATTCCATTAGTAAATAAGTATATTTTAGATGTTATAAATAAATACCCAGAATTAGCTAAACTTAAAGATATTTTTTATTTAGCAGATAAACCGGAATATGCAATGATTTTAGCCGCTGGCATGGGTAAAAGAATGATGCCTTTAACTAAAAATACTCCAAAACCCTTAATTAAAATCAAAGACTTTGCTTTAATTGAATATTCTATTGATGCAATTAAAAAAACTAAGATTAATAATATAGTAATCAATATAGGTTATTTAGGAAATAAAATAAAAAATCAACTTGGAAACGGCGAAAAATTTAATGTTAATATAAAGTATAGTGATGAATCAAATAAGCTATTAGAAACTGCTGGCGGAGTTATAAATGCCTTAAATCTATTAGGTGAAAAACCTTTTTTAATAATAAACAGTGATATATTATGTGATTATGATTTATCTTTGCTTAGACTTCCTTATAATTCATTAGCTCATTTAATAATGGTTGATAATCCAGAACATAATTTAGCTGGAGATTTTGCTATAAATAATAATCAAATTAATATTGATGGAGATAAAAAATATACATTTTCAGGCATTGGTATTTATCATCCTAATTTTTTTAAAAAATATATAAACAATAATAAAAAATTAACTCTTAGAACCATATTTGAAGAAACAATAGCTATAAAAAAATTAAGTGGAGAGTATTATGATGGATATTGGCAAGATATTGGTACTTTAAAAAAATTAGAGCTTATAAATAAAAAAGATTTACCTTTGAAAATAAGATTATAAATTATATAATTATAAAAATATTAAAGTAAAATAGTCAGAGCAACGCTAAGGATGCACCAGTAATGAATGGTTATGAACCCCGCCAGGTCTGGAAAGAAGCAACGGTAATAATTTTTTTCATGTATTGGAATCCCGTTCTTGGCGTTGTTTAATTATTTAATTAAATTAAATGAATAAAAACTATCAAGTTTTAGCACGCAAATATCGTCCTCATAATTTTAAAGAAATGGTGGGGCAAGATCATACAATTAAAACTCTTGTTAATGCAATAGAAAATAATAATTTACATCATGCATTTTTGTTTACGGGAACAAGAGGCGTCGGCAAAACTACCATTGCTAGAATTTTTGCTAAAGCTATTAATTGTCAAAAAAAAATAGACTCAAATCCTTGCGGTAAATGCGATACTTGTTTAGAAATTGATAAAGGCGAATCCATTGATTTGATTGAATTAGACGCAGCGTCAAATACTGGTATTGAAAATATGCTTAATATTTTAGAAAATACCCAATATGCGCCTACTAAGAATCGTTATAAAATTTATTTGATTGACGAAGTTCATATGCTTTCAAAAAGTAGTTTTAATGCCTTACTTAAAACTTTAGAAGAGCCGCCAGAATATGTTAAATTTTTATTAGCAACCACTGATCCAAAGGCATTACCTGTAACTATATTATCTCGTTGTTTGCAATTTGTACTTAATAAGCTTACTCCAGAACAAATCTTAACCCAACTAAAATTTATTATGAAAAATGAAGGTTTAAAATTTGAAGAACAAGCACTTATTAAGATCGCAGATTTTGGTAATGGGTCAATGCGTGATGCTATTAGTTTGCTTGATCAATCTATATCTTATGGAAATGGCAAAGTAACAAATAAAGATATTAATAATATGTTAAATTTGGTAAGTCATAATAAAATTATTACACTAGCTAAATATTTATTTGATCAAGACACAGAAAATGTAATTAACTTTGCTAAAGACTTATCATATAAAGGAGAAAATTTAGAATATGCTCTTAAGGCTTTGATTACTATATTTCATAAAATATCAATTGCAAAAAGTACTAAAAACGCTAAAATTTCTAAAGATGAAGAATCTTTGAAAGAAAAAATATCATCGCAAGATTTACAGCTTTTTTATCATATTGCAACTAATGGTATAAAAGATTTATCATTAGCCCCTAGTGAGCAAATAGGTTTTGAAATGACACTACTTAAAATGATAACTTTTCGCTCTGAAGTTAATGATTTTCAAAAAAAAAACGAAACCATAAAGCCTAAAGAAAAAACAACTATAAAAGAAGATATAAAAGACAATATAAAAGAAGATATAAAAGAAACAAAAAATACAATTAAAACTGATACTGATAATATTGTTAAGATTAAATCTCAAGACCAATGGGAAAATGTTATAACCTCATTAAAATTTGATTCAGCAGAAAATACCTTACTAAAAAATACAATTTTTATTGACTTTACTAACAAAAATTTAAAGTTATCTTTAGACAAAAGTTTTAGTAGTATCTTTAATAATGATATTAAATTAAGTATTCAAGATAAATTAAAACAACGTTTTGGGAAAATAAATTTAGAAATTAGTTTTGATGAATTAAAACAGCAAACTTTAGCAACAAAAGAATTAAGACTAGAAAATGATAAGATGAAAAAAATGCAAGAAAGTTTTGTCAAAAATGCAGGAGTAAAAAAACTACAAAAAATCTTTGATGGTAAAGTTGATTTAAAATCAATTAAAAAAATAAAATCTTAGTTAATTTAATAAAATAGGAATATTTATGTTTAAAAGTGGAATAGGTAACATTATGCAAAAAGCACAAAAAATGCAAGAAGGCATAAAAAGAGTAAAGGCAGAATTAAAAGATATTATTGTTACTGGGCAAGCTGGTAATGGAAAAGTCAAAATAACAATTAATGGCGAACATATTGCAACTAATATTGATATCGATAAAGATATATTAAATGAAAAAGAGCAATTACAAGATTTAATTTTAATAGCTATTAATGATGCAAATCAGAAAATTAAAACACAATCTAAAGATAAAATTAAAAGCGTAACTGGAGATATAGATCTGCCACTACCTTTTTAATAAATAATTTTGGGTTTTGTAAAACTGTTAAGAATAATATATTAAAAAATATAATTTAAATTAAGCCAACAACAAATATTGATAAATATTAGATTATCTTAAAGTTGCTAAATAATTAAACTATTTTTTATAAATTAATAACCGTTTATTTTAGTAAAAATAAACTTTATTAATTGGTATAATACACAGGTTTTATACTATTTTAAATAGTTAATGGACAAAACATACGACCCAAAACAAATTGAATCTAAATTTTCCTTCTTTTGGGAATCTAATAATATTTTTTCTTCTGAGTTAAATTCTAATAGCGATGAAGCTTATTGTATTATGCTGCCTCCTCCTAATGTAACTGGTAGTTTACATATGGGGCATGCTTTTCAGCAAACTATTATGGATATATTAACTCGTTATCATAGATCTAAAGGAGCTCAAACTTTATGGCAGCCCGGCACTGATCATGCTGGTATTGCTACGCAAATGATAGTTGAAAGGCAATTAGCAAAACAAAATATAACAAAACATGATATTGGCAGAAAAAAATTTATTGAAAAAATTTGGGAATGGAAACAACAATCAGGAGGAACTATAACTTCTCAAATGAGACGCTTAGGCGCTTCAGTTGATTGGGAAAAAGAATGTTTTACCATGGACTCAAAACTATCTATTGCAGTTAGAAAAGTTTTTGTCCAGCTTTATAATGAAGGTTTAATTTACCGCGGTAAACGCTTAGTTAATTGGGACCCTGTCTTAAAAACAGCTGTATCTGACCTTGAGGTTATAAATGCTGAAGAAAATGGTTTTATGTGTTATATAAGCTATCCTATTTGTGATAGCGATGAAACTATAGTTGTTTCAACTACAAGACCAGAAACAATGCTAGGAGATACTGCTGTTGCTGTAAACCCTAATGATAAACGTTATATAAATTTAATTGGTAAAAAGATAAAACTACCTATTACTAATCGTATAATTCCAATTATTGCTGATGATTATGTTGATATGGATTTTGGTACTGGTTGTGTCAAAATCACTCCAGCTCATGATTTTAACGATTATAAAATAGGCAAAAAACATAATTTAAAGATTATTAATATTTTTACTGAAGAAGCTAAAATCAATAATTCATTAAAAAGCAAATACATTGGTTTAGATAGATTTGATGCAAGAAAAAAAATTATTGAAGATTTAAAGCAGCAAGGATTTTTAGTAAAAATAGAGCCACATAAAATAGTTATTCCTCGTGGCGATAGAACTAATGCAATAATTGAGCCATACATAACTAATCAATGGTTTGTAAAAGTTGCTCCACTTGCAAAACCAGCTATTGATGCTGTTAAAAATAATAAAATTAGATTTGTGCCTGAAAATTGGTCAAAAACTTATTTTAATTGGATGGAAAATATTGAAGATTGGTGTATTTCTCGTCAAATTTGGTGGGGACATGAAATTCCTGCTTGGTATGATGATAAAGGCAATATTTTTGTTGCTGACTCTTTAATAGAGGCACAAAAACAAGCAGGAAAAGATGTCAAACTAACTCAAGATAGTGATGTGCTTGATACTTGGTTTTCTTCTGCGCTTTGGCCATTTTCGACTTTAGGATGGCCAGATAAAACTGAACAAATGTCGCGTTTTTATCCAACTAATGTATTAGTAACTGGGTTTGATATTATATTTTTTTGGGTTTCTAGGATGATTATGTTTGGTCTTAAGTTCACAAACAATATACCGTTTAAAGATATTTATATTACTGGATTGATAAAAGATGGCAACGGACAAAAAATGAGTAAATCTAAAGGTAATATTATTGATCCAATTGATTTGATTGATGGTATTAGCTTAAATGATCTTCTTGAAAAAAGAACAGCAAATATGATGCAACCAAAAATAGCATCAAAAATTAAAAAACAAACTAAAAATGAATTTAAAAATGGTATTTCGCCTTTTGGCGCTGATGCTTTAAGATTTACTTTTGCCGCCCTTTCTTCATTTAGGCGTGATATTAAATTTGATTTAAAAATAGTTGAAGGTTATCGTAATTTTTGCAATAAACTTTGGAATGCTTCTCGTTTTGTATTGATTAAATTTAAAGAAGATAATATTAAATTAGAAAATTTAAATAATAATGTAAAACTTTCAATGGCTGATAAGTGGATTATATCTAGATTACAAAAAGTTAAATTAAAAACAGAAGAATATTTAGCTAATTATAGAATTGATTTAATGAGTCACAAATTGTATGAATTTGTATGGCATGATTATTGTGATTGGTATTTAGAATTTTCTAAGTCATTATTAAATGATAATACAACCAAAAAAGGTACCCAAGCTACATTATTAAATGTATTAAACGAAATTTTAATTTTATTACATCCTATTATTCCTTTTATCACAGAGGAAATTTATCAACAATACCAAAATTTTAATAGTAATAAATATCAAAGTTTATCAAGCCAAACTTATTTAAAAGTAGATAATAATTTATTATGTAAAGAAAGTGAAGATAATATTAAATGGGCTCAAGATTTTATATTAGGAGTACGTAAAATTCGCTCTAAAATGAATATTAATCCATCAAAACAAATACCTTGTTTTATCCAAAATATAAATAATAATGAGCAACAAAAACTAGAAAAAAATAAAAAATTAATAATTAAACTAGCTAGATTAAAAAATATTAGTATATTAGAAATTAATGCAGTAGCTCCAGAATCAGTCATAGTTTTACTAAATGACATTAAAATATTAATTCCATTAGAAGGAATAATTGATAAAGATAAAGAGATAGAACGCCTTAAAAAAGAAATTGAAAAATTAAAAATTCAAGAAAATAAATTGATACAAAAACTTGATAATGATAAATTTATCTCATCTGCTCCAGAGAATATAGTAAATGAAGCAAAACAAACATTAATTTTTACCAAAAAAGATATAGAAAAGTTAATCCAACAACTAAATAAAATAAATAAATTATCATGAAAATAATTAATTATTTAATATTACTTACTCTAATATTTAGCTCATTAGCAAATGCTAAATCTTATGTTTATATAACTGATCATGTTGATATTCCAATGCGCTCTAGTAATAAAATCGAAAAAAATCCTAGTAATTTAATTAGAATGTTACCTTCAGGTACTAAATTAGAAATACTTGCAATTGAAAATAGTTGGACTAAAGTTAAATTTGAAAAAAATGTTGGCTGGGTT
>CAKMYR010000055.1 GCA_929200175.1 uncultured Gammaproteobacteria bacterium | reverse complement strand
TGTAATAGAGGCAAGATTAAAACTCCAGTATTTATGCCAGTTGGCACCTACGGTAGTGTCAAAGCTATGACCCCAGAAATGCTTAAAGATACTGGCACTCAAATCATTTTAGGCAATACATTTCATCTATCAATTACCCCAACAATTGAAATAATCCAAAAACATAAATCTTTGCATAATTTTATGAATTGGGATAGTCCTATTTTGACAGATTCTGGTGGTTTTCAAGTATTTAGCTTAGCATCAACTAGAAAAATCAGTGAAAAAGGAGTAGATTTTCGCTCTCCTAAAGATGGCTCTAAAATTTTTATGTCTCCAGAACAATCAATGCAAATACAGCATAAATTAGGCTCAGATATTGTTATGATTTTTGATGAATGCACTCCTTATACAAATGATAAAAAAATAGCTGATAAATCTATGCAGCTTTCATTAAGATGGGCAGCTCGTTCTAAACAAGAGCATCAAAATTTAAATAATAAAAATGCCTTATTTGGGATAATTCAAGGAGGAATGTATCAAGATTTGCGTACTGAATCGATTGAATCATTAATTGAAATAGGTTTTGATGGATTTGCTATTGGTGGTTTGAGTGTTGGCGAATCAAAGCAAGAAATGAAACAAGTTCTTTCATATCTACCAGATAAAATGCCAGCTAATAAAGCTAGATATCTTATGGGAGTAGGCAGCCCAATTGATTTAGTAGAGGCAGTTGCTTGTGGTATTGATATGTTTGATTGTGTTATGCCAACTAGAAATGCTCGTAATGGGTATTTATTTACTTCATCTGGAGTTGTGAAAATCCGTAATGCAAAACATAAATCAAGCACTAAAGCCTTAGATGTAAATTGTAATTGTTATACTTGTTGTAATTATTCTAGGTCTTATCTTAACCATTTACAAAATAAAAATGAAATTCTTGGCTCTATCTTAAACACTATCCATAATATTCATTATTATAATAATTTGATGAGCCAAATGAGAAAGGCTATTAAAAACAATAGCTTTGAAGAATTTAAACTAAATTTTTATGCAAGCACTAATTATTAGTATTATTTTTAAAATATAAATCTAATAATTCTTTAGCTATTGGAGCGGCTTTAGAGCTACCACTTCCAGCATTTTCAATAATAACAGCCATCGCTATTTTAGGATCTTCAATTGGCGCAAAAGCAGTAAATAAGGCATGATCTCTTAAATGCTCTTCTAATTCTTCTGCTATGTATTGTTCTTCTGCATCAAGCCCAAAAACTTGAGCTGTACCAGTTTTGCCTGCTAGAGTATAGTTAAGATTTTTATTTATTCTTCTAGCTGTACCTTTAGGTGAGTATATTGTTTGTTCCATGCCTTTTATAACCTGTTCCCAATTTTTAATATTTTTAATAGGTATTTGTCTTTTTCTGCCTTTTTTAACTTCTTTAATTTCTTCATCAGTTAGTTGAATATTTTTTAATAATTTAGGCTCAAAAACCACCCCTTTATTAGCAATTGCCGCAGTAGAAACAGCTAATTGTAAAGGAGTAACAGAAATAAACCCTTGTCCTATTCCAGCATTTAAGGTCTCCCCTCGGTACCATGGCTCATTTTTAATAGCTTTTTTCCAAGCTTTTGATGGCAAAACTCCTTTGATTTCACCGGGAATATCAATATTAGTTTTTTCCCCAAATCTAAAATATTTAAGATTGTGATGGATAGTATCAATCCCCATTTTATCAGCTAAAACATAAAAGAAAACATCGCAGGATTGAGATATTGCATTTTCTACATCTACATTTCCATGTCCGTCTCTTTTCCAGTCATTAAATTTGCGTTTTACATTTGGTAGTTGGTAATGTCCTGGGCAATGAATTATAGTATTTTTTCTAATAAATTCGTCTTCAAGTCCAGCTAATGCTACCATCGGCTTAATAGTTGAGCCCGGAGGATATAACCCTTGGATAGCACGATTTAATAATGGTATATCTTTTGATTTTTGTAACTTTTGATAGTCTTTATGCGAGATTCCAGCAACGAATAAATTAGGATCATAATTAGGCCCACTAGCTAATAATAATATCTCGCCATTTTTTACATCGATTGCAACAACTGCACCTCGTCTTCCAGCTAATAATTCTAATGCTTTTTTTTGTAGTTCCATATCAATACTTAAATATAAATCTGTGCCATTTTTAGCTGGTTTTATTACTTTAGTATTAATTATCCGCCCAGTTACATTTCTTTCTATTTGCTTTTTCCCATTGTCGCCGTGTAATATAGTTTCGTATTGTTTTTCAATCCCAGTTTTTCCTACAAAATTAGTTCCCAGATATTTTTTTTTATCGTAAATTAATTTATCTTTTTCACTGATTTTAGCTATGTACCCAACTACATGAGAGGCGTATTTGTCATTAGGATAAACCCGATGAAAATAAGATTCAATATCAACCCCAACAAATTTATTACTAACTAAAAATTTATTTACTTTTTCTTCACTTAGGTTATATTTAATAGGGATATTTTGAAATCTTTTAAAAGATTTTCTTACTTTATTAAAGGTTTTTATATTATTTTCATCAATAAACCCATCTTTTTTAAGCTCAAGTAGAGTTTTATTTATATCTTTGGTTTTTTCAGGAGTAAGTGTTAATTTATAAGCTAGTTTATTAGTTGCTATAATTTTGCCATTACGATCTAGTATTTTTCCTCTAATTGGCTGAATGGGAAGTACGCTTATATGGTTTCCAGTTGATTCTTCTACATAGAAATCATAATTGATTATTTGCAAGTTATAAAGCCGCAATATAATTATTAAAGTAATAATAATCATAAAAATCACCGCTATCACCACTCGGTTTTTAAAAATCTTATTTTCTAATGCAATATTTTTTAATTTTTCCATATTAAATAATAATTTTTAATGTTTTAATTTTGAGAATAACCATCTTATAACAGGCCAAAATAACGCACTAGATATTGGGGTAATTAGTAAATAATAACTAAACCCAAAACCATTCGTTAAAATATACACTAATAAAAAACAAAATAAGTAAATAGTTGTAGCTACAAATACATAAACTTGTTGAGTACTAGTATTAGAAAATTCAAATTGCTTTTTAATATTTATAATAAAAATAGTGCTTAATATAAGCGCTAATGAAGTTTGCCCAAGTATATCTGCTTGTAATATATCAAACAAAATCCCTACAAATAAAGCAAAAAATAATCTAAACCTAATTTTAGTGTTGATAAAGCAGTAAATCATACTAAGCAAAACCCAAATAGGAGAAATATCTAGCAGTATTTTAGGCAAAGGAATTATGCTAATAATAACTGTAAAAAATATAATTTTAGCAATCAATATATAATTATTATTAGTCTTTAGATTATTTTTCATATTTATTTAGTTTGTAACCACCAATACTAGCTCTATATGCTCTATTCTTTGGATAGGCTCTAATTCAATATGTAAAAAAGGATTATTGGCTTGTTTTTCAACATTAGTCACTTTACCTACTGGATAGCCTTCGGTAAACTTAGAACCAATCCCACTACTTAAAAATATATCTCCTTTTTTTACATCTAAATCAGATTCAATAAAGTTTACTATTAAACTATTTTTATTAGCTGCAAGCCCCTTGCTTGTCCCACGAATACCATTGCGTTGATTTTTAATAGGCACATATTGAGTAGGGTCAGTAATCATTAATATATTTGCAGTATTAGTAGTAGTTGAGGTAATTTGTCCTATTACTCCATCAGCCCCTAGTACAGTTTGCCCTACTTTTATCCCGCTAGAATAGCCCTTATTAATTAATATTTGTTTTTTTAATCGAGATAGACTAACTGCCACAACCCTTGCTAGCATAAAGTTATTTTCTTTAATTTTATAACTTGAATCAAGCAATGCCCCGAGCTTTTGGGTTTTTAGTGATAATTCATTATAGTTTTGTAAACTTGCCTTTAATCTTGTTAATTCAGAATTAAGATTTTTATTCTTTTCAATTAATTCTTGCTTACTAGTACTTTGATCATTTATCCAAGTATATAAATAAGACGGCAAGTTTACCAATGAATAAATTGGTGAAATTACAATAGAGATTTTTTGTTTTATGTGGTCTAAGTATGAAAATTTATAGTCGTAAATAATTAAAAAAATAGCAATTAATATCGGTGCAAAAATCTTAAAAAATCGCATTATCTAAATCTAATATTTTCATTTTTAGGTTACTCTGCCGCTAAAAATCCTATATTATGCTTTTTAATCATACTTAATGCAACACCGCCACCGCGGGCAACACAAGTTAGCGGATCTTCTGCAATCCTTACTGGTAAATCAGTTTCTAAATTTATAAGTTTATCAATACCGTCCATTAAAGCGCCGCCACCTGTTAGCATTAATCCATTTTCAGCAATATCTGAGCTTAGCTCTGGCGGAGTTTTTTCTAGCGCAGTTCTAACAGCGCCTATAATCATTTTAAGCGGCTCTTGTAATGCTTGCAAAAT
Organism: uncultured Gammaproteobacteria bacterium; assembly: GCA_929200175.1. Taxonomy (GTDB): domain Bacteria; phylum Pseudomonadota; class Gammaproteobacteria; order PS1; family Pseudothioglobaceae; genus CAKMYR01. The sequence continues at coordinate 2,906 of CAKMYR010000055.1, read as the reverse complement.
TTCAGCATTAGTTATTTCAAAACTAACAGGAATCCCCTTAGTTATCCCTCTTCCTCTAAATTTACCTTTTTTAACTTCGTTGGTTTTAAAAGCCGAGCCAACTTTTTGCTTAATCTGCTCTGCAGTTACTTGCCCTATAATAATTCCATATTCGCTACGCACAAACTTAGTAATATAATCATCAAACAAATCACCACCAACTCTTAAAGAATCAGAATAAACAATCCCATTTAACGACATAATCGCAATTTCTGTAGTACCACCACCAATATCTATTACCATTGCTCCAGATGCTTCTTCAATCGCCATTCCAGCACCTAATGCCGCTGCCATAGGCTCTTCAATCAAATATACATCGCGCGCACCAGCGCCAACAGCGCTATCTTTTATCGCACGCCTTTCAACTTGGGTAGCTCCACAAGGAACACAAATTAAAACCTTAGGACTTGGTGAAAAAAATCCAGATCTTAATACTTTACGAATAAAATGTTGCAACATTTTTTCAGTAACTTTAAAATCCGCAATTACTCCATCTTTCATAGGTCTTATAGCTTCAATCGAGCCTGGAGTTCTTCCTAGCATGTTTTTAGCATCTTGCCCAACTGCAATAATAGTTGATTCTAGGGCTTTACCTTTATGGATTGCTACTACAGATGGTTCATTTAAAACTATAGAATCACCCATATGAATAAGAGTATTAGCAGTACCTAAATCTATTGAAATACTTTGAGCTTGAAAAAAATTAAACATAAAAACCTCTTGTTAAATTTAAGATAAAATGTTATATAATACTATAAAACTTTACATAGGTGATTACAATTGATTATGTGTTTTAAGTATTTTATTATTTAAAAACCAATAATAGTGAAAATTAAACAAAAATATGTCGTTGATAGTATTTTTAATGCTCTTCAATACATTTCTTATTATCATAGCCCAGATTTTATTAAAGCTATTAAAAATGCCTACCTTAAAGAAACTAATCAATCTGCAAAAAACGCTATTGCCCAAATTTTAATTAATTCAAAAATGGCAGCCTTAGGAAAAAGGCCACTTTGTCAAGATACTGGCATTGTTAATGTTTTTGTTGAAGTTGGAACAGATGTAAAATGGGATTGCGATTTGTCTTTAGAAGATATGATAAATCAAGGGGTAAAAAAGGCTTATCAGCACCCAGAAAATAAACTAAGAGCATCAATTATAAAAGATCCATTATTTACAAGAACTAATACTAAAGATAATACTCCAGCTATTATTCATACAAAAATCGTAACCGGCAATAAAATTAACTTCACCTTATCAGCAAAAGGCGCTGGCTCGGAAAATAAATCAAAATTCTTCGCCTTAGAGCCTAATGATGATATAGTTGACTTAGTATTAAAAACAGTAATAGGTATGGGCGCAGGATGGTGTCCACCCGGGATTATTGGAATTGGAGTAGGAGGCACAGCAGAAAAGGCAATGTTACTTGCAAAAAAAAGCCTAACAGAGCCAATAAATATCCAAGATATAATTGACAAAAAAACCAAAACCCCAATTGAAAAACTTAGAGTAGAGTTATTTAATAAGATTAATAATCTAGGGATTGGCGCTCAAGGTTTAGGAGGGCTTACCACTGTTTTAGATGTTAAAATAAAAGATTATCCAACTCACGCTGCCTCTCTTCCTGTAGCTATTATTCCAAATTGTGCAGCTACTAGACATATTCATTTTTCACTTGATGGCTCTGGCGTTGCTAAATTACCAGATATTAATATTGATGATTATCCAAATATTGATATTGATTATCCAAAATATATTAAAGTTAATTTAGATACTTTGACCAAACAACAAACCAAAAAATGGAATATCGGCGATACTCTTTTATTAACTGGCACCATAATAACAGGCAGAGATGCTGCTCATAATCGTATTAAACAAATGATTGAAAATGGACAAGGATTGCCAAAATCTGTTAATTTTGATAATAAGTTTATTTATTATGTTGGTCCAGTTGATGCTGTTGCTAATGAAGTAATAGGGCCAGCTGGTCCAACTACTGCAACTAGAATGGACAAGTTTACTGACATCATTCTTGATAATACTAATATTTTAGGAATGATAGGTAAAGCCGAGCGTGGACAAAAAACCATTGATTCGCTTAAAAAACACAAGGCAACTTATTTAATAGCAGTTGGCGGCGCTGCTTATCTAATCTCTAAATCAATTAAAGAAGCTAAAAAAATAGCATTTGAAGATCTTGCAATGGAAGCTATTTATGAGCTTAAAGTTAAGGATATGCCAGTTACTGTAGCAGTTGATAGTACTGGTAATAATATCCATTCAGTTTTTCAAGATATTAATTTTTAATAAAATCTTCAAATTGTTATTTTTTTGAATATAATTTAATCGAAGTTGGTCGGATGGTCGCTGAATTATTTCAGAGGAAAGTCCGGGCTCCATAGAGCAAAGTGCTAGCTAACAGCTAGGTGCGATGACGCAACGGAAAGTGCTAAAGAAACTTAAACCGCCTTAATTGGTAAGGGTGAAAAGGTGCGGTAAGAGCGCACCGTGCTTTTGGTAACAAAAGTAGCAAGGTAAACCCCACTTGGAGCAAGCTCAAATAGAATAGCAATTATGCTGCTCGTATTAGCTATTGGGTAGGGCGCTAAAAAGTATTGGTGACAATACTTTCAGATGGATGACCATCTATTACAGAACCCGGCTTATAGACCAACTTCAATTAAATTTTAGGGAATTATATGCTTATTGCCCCAAAAATTATTTTTCTTAACTATTTGTAATTTGTTTAAATAAGTCACTTGCAAGCACTTTAAGAGAGCTTTTAGAAATATCCATCATAATCTCAAACATTTTGGTGGAGTCCCACTTTTCGCCATTTCCTTGCGTGTATATCGAAGTGGCTT
>CAKMYR010000054.1 GCA_929200175.1 uncultured Gammaproteobacteria bacterium | reverse complement strand
TAAATGGGACTTCTGGAATTGCGGTTGGAATGGCAACAGATGTACCTCCACATAACTTAACCGAATTAGCTCAAGCTTTAATTATGTTATTGGATAAACCTAATACTAGCTTAGAAGAATTAATGCAGATATTGCCAGCACCTGATTATCCTACTTATGCTGATATTATATCTAGTAATGAAGATTTAGAACAAATTTACCAAACAGGAAATGGCTCAATAAAAATGCGAGCTGTATATAAAATTGAAGATGGCGATATTATTGTTAATAAATTACCATTTCAGGCTTCTGGATCTAAGATAGTTATGCAAATAGCTAGTCAGATGCGAGATAAAAAACTACCTTTTGTTAGTGATGTTCGTGATGAATCAGATCATAAAAACCCTACAAGAATTGTTATTATTCCTAGCTCTAATAGAGTAAATATTGAAGATTTAATGTTACATTTATTTAATACTACAGATTTAGAAAAAAGTTATAGAGTTAATATGAATGTTATTGGATTAGATAACAAGCCTCAAGTTAAGCCATTGATAGTAATATTGAATGAATGGCTAGTTTTTCGCAAGAAGATTGTCATTAATCGTATTAATTATAAATTGAATAAAATTAATACAAGACTACATATATTAGAAGGGCTATTAATAGCATTTTTAAATATTGATGAAGTGATAGCAATTATTCGCGCAGAAGAAAAGCCAAAGCCAGTACTTATGGAGCGTTTTAAATTAAGTGATGAACAAGCTGAAGCTATTTTAGAATTAAAGTTGCGTTATTTAGCTAAATTAGAAGATATTAAAATTAAAACCGAAAAAGATAAATTAAAAGAAGAAAAGGAAAAATTAGAGTTGTTATTATCAAGTGATTCCAGACTTAAAACCCATATTAAAAAAGAATTAAAAAATATTATTAAAGAATTTGGAGATGAGCGTAGATGTAAAATTGTTAGTGACTCTAAATTAGCTAAAACTTTTGATAAAGATAAATTAATTCCAACAGAAAATATTACTGTGGTACTTAGCGATAAAGGCTGGGTTCGAAGTGCTAAAGGACATGATATTAATATTGATAGCCTTAATTATAAAGCTGGAGATAGTTATTTGACTAGTGTTAAAGGGCGAAGCAATCAAAGCGCTATTTTTATTGATTCTACTGGTAAGGCATATTCTTTAACTGCTAATTCTCTACCTAATGCTAGAGGACAAGGTGAGCCTTTGACTGGAAGATTAAATCCGCAATTAGGAGCTAAATTTGTTGATGTAATTATGGGTGATAATCAACAAAAAATATTAGTTTGTTCAGATTTAGGGTATGGATTTGTAGCAAAAATAGAAGATTTATTGGCGTATAAACAAACTGGCAAACATTTATTATCTTTATCTTCTGGGGCTTGTGTAATGAAAATTAATTATGTTGAAAATATAGATAGTCAGTTTGTTGTAGTTGCTACTAAAAGAGGTAGGTTATTAGTTTTTCCAATTGTTGAGTTGCCTATTTTAAGAAAAGGAAAGGGCAATAAGATGATAAATATTAATAAACAAGATTACAAAGCTAGAAATGATTTTGTGGTAGATGTTTGTGTTTTGTTTAATAATCAAGCGTTAAAGGTTTATGCTGGTAGACGCCATTTAAGTATAAAATTTAAAGATTTAACTAATTATATTGGGAGTAGAGCTTTGCGTGGTAATTTTTTACCACAAGGATATAAAAGAATTTCTCGGATAGAAGTTATATGATTAATTAAATAGTAAATATATATTAAATTATTTATATATAATACAGGTTTTGCGTTTTTTGATGCCCTATGTTCATCCTAAAAATTGTAACTGATTTTTCATCAGCTCATTCATTAAGAGATTATCCTGGTGATTGTGCTAACATGCATGGGCATAATTGGAAGGTTGAAGTGCTGGTAAGTTCTAAAGAGCTTGATGAGAGCGGAATGGTGATTGATTTTCGTGAAATTAAGCAGCAAACAAAGAAGGTTATTAGCAAGCTTGATCATAGGTATTTAAATGAAGTAAAGCCATTTGATAAAGTTAATCCTACAGCTGAAAATTTGGCAAAATATTTATATGAAGAAATAGATAAAAATATAACAAATGACAAAGTTATTGTTTATAAGGTTATTGTGTGGGAAAATTCTAGATATTCTGCATCTTACCAAAAATAAACGCATACAATAAAATTTAACCAATTGGAGCTATATCAAATTATGAAATCAAATTTACCTGATGCCCAAAATAAAAAAGATATTAGAAATATTATTATTGACAAAGTAGGAATAAAAGATATTCGTCATCCTGTTGTTTATATAGATAAAAATATGAATAAAATTCCAACTGTTGGTAATTTTACTATGACCACTACTTTACCAAAACATTTAAAAGGTACTCATATGTCACGCTTTGTTGAAGTTTTAAATGAAGATAGTTTTGAATTTAATGTAGATACTTTTCATAAAATCGTAGATAAAACATGTGAAAAATTAGATTCAAAAAACGCCCATGTTGCTTTAGATTTTATTTTTTTTAGAACTAAAAAAGCACCAGCTACTGGTGTTGAATCAATTATGGATTATAAGGTTAATTTTTATGGTGAAAATATTCAGTCTAAAAGTAATTTAATAATAAAAGTAGAAGTGCCAGTTACTAGTCTTTGTCCTTGTTCAAAAAGTGTTTCTGATCGTGGGGCGCATAATCAACGCTCAAATATTACTATTAAAGTAAGATTAATAAATGGTAAATCTTTATATATTGAAGATTTAATTGATATTGCTGAAAAAAATGCATCATGTGATTTATACTCTATTTTGAAAAGAGAAGATGAAAAAGTAGTAACAGAAAGAGCATATGATAATCCTGCATTTGTCGAAGATTTAGTAAGAGATATCGCTATTGACTTAAATAAAAATGATAATATTGATTATTATCGTGTTGAGTCAGAAAACTTTGAATCAATTCATAATCATTCTGCTTATGCACTAATTGAAAATAATAAATGTTAAAAAAATTTTTTAAAAATATTAGTAATATTCGTATTTCTAAAGCAGATAGTATTACTCCTCCAATTGAATTTATTAAAAAATATCCGGTAACTAAAGAACAATCTAATTTTATTGTAGATTCAAGAAAGCAAGTAGCAGATATTATTAATGGTAAAGACGATAGGATTCTTGTGATAGTTGGCCCTTGTTCTATTCATGATATAAAGGCTGCTAAAGAATATGCAAATAGACTGTTAAAAGTAAAGAAAAAATTTGATAAAGAATTATTTATTGTGATGCGGGTATATTTTGAAAAGCCTCGTACTACTATTGGCTGGAGAGGATTAATTTATGATCCTGATTTAGATAATAGTTTTAAGATGGAAAAAGGTTTTGATTTAGCTCGTGGATTGTTATTATATTTAACAAAAATGAATATTCCAAGTGCGACCGAATATTTAGATTTGATTACTCCACAATATATAGCTGATTTAATTTCTTGGGGTGCAATTGGTGCCCGTACTACAGAGAGTCAAATTCATAGAGAATTAGCGTCTGGATTATCTTGTCCAGTTGGTTTTAAAAACGGCACTGATGGTAATATTAAAATAGCAGTTGATGCTATGTATTGTGCTGCTCGCTCACACATGTTTTGGTCTATTAACAAAAAAGGTAAAGTTTATCGCTATACTACAAGTGGCAATAATAACTGTCATATTATTCTTCGTGGTGGCAAGGGTAAGCCTAATTATCAAAAAAAATATGTTGAGAAGGCGATAGAGCAATTAAAGGAAAATAATTTATTAGCTAGGGTTATGGTAGATTTTTCTCATTCTAATTCTTTAAGTGATTTTAAAAATCAGATATTAATTGCTGATGATATTGTAGAGCAAATAAAAGATAGCGATAACATATTTGGGGTTATGATTGAATCTCATTTAAACGAAGGCAAGCAAAAAGTTAATAAATTATCCAATCTTAAGTATGGAGTAAGCATAACTGATTCTTGTTTAGGTTGGGAAGATACTACCAAGATAATAGAAAAATTAGCTAAAGCAGTAAAAGAAAAACGCAAGAATAAATAAATAGTTTAGAAAAACTGTATTAGATTAGTTATAATTAAAAACTTTAATTTAGCATTATTATGTCAGACGATAAAAGTAACGATTCAACAAATTTAGAATCTAAATTTCCTAGTATAAATATTGAAGAAGAAATGCGTAATTCCTATTTGGAATATGCAATGAGTGTTATAGTTGGAAGAGCTTTACCTGATGTTAGAGATGGGTTAAAACCTGTACATCGTAGGATTTTATATGCTATGGAAGTACTAGATAACTCATATAATAAAGCCCATAAAAAATCAGCGCGTATTGTTGGTGATGTGATTGGTAAATATCATCCGCATGGAGATAGTGCAGTATACGAAAGTATTGTGCGCATGGCACAGCCTTTTTCAATGCGCAATATTTTGATTGATGGTCAGGGTAATTTTGGTTCTATAGACGGAGATTCTGCCGCCGCTATGCGTTATACCGAAATTCGTATGACTAAACTTTCTCATCAATTATTAAAAGATTTAGATAAAGAAACAGTCGATTTTATTGATAATTATGATGGTTCTGAATCAGAGCCTGTAGTTTTGCCAACTAGAGTGCCTAATTTATTAATAAATGGTACATCAGGTATTGCTGTTGGGATGGCAACTAATATTCCTCCGCATAATTTAGTTGAGGTTATTGATACTTGTTTAAAGTTTATTGATAATGGTGAAGAAATTAGTATTGAAGAAATATTGGAAATATTACCTGGTCCTGATTTTCCAACCGCAGGAGTTATTAACGGAGATTTAGGTATTCGTCAAGCTTATGAAACTGGCAAAGGCAAGATTTATTTACGCTCTGTATCCCATGTTGAAGGCGAAGATAAAAAAAGCATAATAGTAACAGAGCTACCTTATCAAATCAATAAAGCCAGACTAATTGCTAAAATCGCTGAATTAGTTAAAGATAAAAAAATAGACGGAATAACTGGCCTTAGAGATGAATCTAATAAAGACGGAATGCGAATGGTAATTGAATTAAGACGTGGCGAAGTTCCTGAAATTATGCTTAATAACCTTTACAAACTAACAGACATGGAAGTAGTGTTTGGAATAAATATGGTAGCTATCGATAAAGGGGCGCCAAAACTTATGTCTATGTTTGATATATTGAAATCATTTATTGCGCATAGAAGAGATGTTGTTGCTAGAAGATCTATTTTTGAATTAAATAAAGCTAGAGATCGCACACATTTATTAGAAGGCTTATCTTTAGCATTACATAATATTGACGAGATTTTAGCATTGATAAAAGCTGCTGATAGTCCAGCTAAAGCAAAAGAAGAATTAATTGCTAAAACTTGGAATGGAAAGACGATAAAAGAGTTAATTGGTGATCGAGATATGACTATGTTTAAGCCACAAGGACTGCAAAAAGAGTTAGGCTTACAAAAAGATTTAAGTTACAAATTATCACCACAACAAGCCCAGGCTATTTTAGATCTTAAATTACATAGATTAACCGGACTTGAAAAAGATAAGATTTTTACAGAGTTTAATGAATTACTTGAAACTATTAAATATTTACTTGATATTTTACAAAATCCAGAAAATATGATGAAAGTAATACGAGATGAGTTAGTTGAAATTAAAGATAATTTTCCTAGTAAAAGAATGACCCAAATTATTGAAAACAAAATTAATTTAACCTTAGAAGATTTAATTGCACAAGAAGATAGAGTGGTTACTTTATCTCATAGCGGTTATGTCAAAGCTCAAGCGCTTAATGATTATCAATCTCAAAATCGTGGAGGTAAAGGAAAAATTGCAACCAATATTAGAGATAAAGATTTTGTTGATAAATTATTTGTAGTTAATTCGCATGACACAATACTTTGTTTTTCTTCAACTGGCAAGGTGTATTGGTTAAAAGTTTATGAATTACCAATAGCATCAAGATCTGCTAAAGGCAAGCCAATTGTTAATTTATTGCCATTAGAAAAAGATGAGTCTATTAACGCTATTTTGCCAGTTAAAGAATTTAATAATGATAATTTTATATTTATGGCTACTAGTAAAGGCACTTGTAAAAAAACCGCAGTTAGTAATTTTGCTAATCCTAGACGAGGAGGGATTATAGCTATTGATCTTAGAGATAATGATAAACTAATAGGAGTTGAAATTACAGATGGCAATAATGATATTATGTTATTTTCTTCACAAGGTAAATCAATTCGCTTTAGAGAATCAAATGTACGTCTTGTAGGCCGTACTGCTATTGGAGTTAGAGGTATTAGGTTAGCTAAAGATGATAAAGTAGTTTCTTTAATTGTTGTTGATGGAGATGACTCAATCCTTACTGCTACTCAAAAAGGCTATGGTAAACGCACAAATCTTGATGAGTATAGAACACAAGCAAGAGGAGGATCTGGAGTAATTTCAATTAAAACTTCAAAACGAAATGGCAAGGTGATAGGCGCTATTCAAGTTAAAGATGAAGATGATATGATGCTGATATCTAATAAAGGAGTTTTGGTTCGTGCTAGATCAATTGATATATCTATTATTGGTCGTAATACTCAAGGAGTTACTTTAATCAATATTCCAAAAGATGAAAAATTAGTCTCGGTTTCTAAGATTATAGAAAATGAAAAAAATGATTCTGAAGATGAATCTGATGAGGATGATACCGATAGCGTTGAATAAAATTAAGTATTTTTATTAATGCTCAATAGTAGAAGAAAAAACTAAATTAGGATGGCGTTCTATAGTAAGTGTTAGATTAACCATAGAAGGTGATAAATAAGCTAAATTACCAGCAGCATCAAGAGCAAGATTATTGGCTGTTTTATTTTTTAATTCTTTGATATCTTTATCTGCTCCAGCCACCCAGCGTGCAGTTACAATATTAACATTTTCAAAGCTGCAATTAACTCCGTATTCGTTTTTTAATCTATGTGCTACTACTTCAAATTGTAAAACTCCAACAGCACCTAGTATTTGATAATTATTGTTAAGAGGCCTAAAAACTTGAGTTGCACCTTCTTCTGAAAGCTGATTTAATCCTTTTTGGAGCGCCTTGCTTTTAAGTGGATCTATAAGTTTAGTAAGACGAAATAACTCTGGAGCAAAATTTGGGATACCTTGAAAGATTATTTTTTCGCCTTGGGTAAAAGTATCTTTAATTTTAATGCCGCCATGATTATGAATGCCTACTATATCTCCAGGATGGGCTATTTCGGTTGCTGATCTTTTTTGCGACATAAATGTTAAGGCGTTGGATAGTTTTATTTGTTTATCAGTTGAAACTTGTAATACTTTCATGCCTTTTTTATATTCACCGCTAACAATCCGCATAAAAGCAAGACGGTCATGGTGTTTTGGGTCCATGTTTGCTTGAATTTTAAAAATAAAACCAGTTAAGTTTTTTTCATAAGGATCAACTGTACGTGAATCTGTTAATCTTTTTTGTGGAGTAGGGGCATATTTGATAAAGCCATCAAGTAGATTTTGAATACCAAAATTATTAATAGCAGAACCAAAAAAAACCGCAGTTTGCTTGCCTTGTAGGAATTTATCTAATTCAAAAGACATAGTAGTTTCGGTAATAAGATCTATTTGCTCTCTTACTTCTAATGCTAAATCTTTTCCTAGAATTTCATCTAATTTAGTGCTATTAAAATTATTAATTATTATATTTTCACCAATTTTAGAATTAGTATTTAATTTATATAAATAAATC
>CAKMYR010000053.1:2705-7799 GCA_929200175.1 uncultured Gammaproteobacteria bacterium | reverse complement strand
TCAACTATGGAAGCTAGTTTTGATGTTGCTTCAATGGCAGCAACATCTACTAAAGTTTTCATACTTGAAGTTATGGGCAGACATGCCGGCTGGATAGCTGCTGCTGCTGGACTAGTTGAATCAATTCCTTTGGTTATTTTATTTCCTGAAATTAGTTTTAATCAAGATAAATTTTTAGCTAAAGTTGATAACAATGTTAAAAAATATGGATATTGTACTATTGTAGTATCAGAAGGAACAAAATGGGAAAATGGTAAATTTTTATCAGAGCAAGACACAAAAGATAATTTTGGACATGCGCAGCTTGGTGGGGCTGCTCCTGTAGTTGCAAATATTGTAAAACAAGGATTAGGTTATAAATATCACTGGGCTGTTGCTGATTACCTCCAGCGTTCTGCGCGTCATTTGGCCTCAAATTCTGATGTTGAGCAGGCTTATGCCTTAGGCGAAGCAGCTGTTAAGATGGCGCTTGAAGGTAAAAATTCTGTTATGCCTGCAATTATTCGTACTTCTAATAATCCATATACTTGGAAAATTGATTTTGGAGATCTTAAAGATATTGCTAATGTTGAAAAAATGATGCCATCTAGCTACATATCAGAAGACGGTTTTGGCATTACTAAATCTTGTTTAGAATATCTAAAACCACTAATTGAAGGTGAAAATTATCCTCCTTATAAAGATGGACTACCTCATTATATAGTTATGAACAAACAAACAATTGAGAAAAAGTTACCTTCATTTGCAATATAGCTTAATATGAATATTATTTTATTAGGTCCTCCTGGTTCTGGAAAAGGAACACAAGCAAAAAATTTATCTAAAAAATATTCAATTCCCCAAATATCTACTGGAGATATGTTAAGAGCTAGTTTCAAAGCTAATGAGCCTATAGGAATTAAAGCAAAAAAAATAATGGATTCTGGTAATTTAGTATCTGATGATATTATTATTAGCTTGATAAAACAAAGAATTAATAAAAATGATTGTAAAAAAGGTTTTTTATTTGATGGCTTTCCAAGAACAATAATCCAAGCCCAAGCGTTAGATAATCAAAAAATTAAGATTGATTATATAATTGAAATTCAAATAAAAGATAATGAAATTATTAATAGAATGTCAGGTCGTCGTATTCATTTAGCTTCTGGTCGTACTTATCATATTAAATATAACCCTCCTAAAATTGATAATATTGATGATATAACAGGCGAAAAATTAATCCAGCGTGAAGATGATAATAAACAAGTGGTACAATCTCGCTTAAATGTCTATCACAAACAAACTAATCCATTAATTGATTATTACAAATCCCTTGCTAATAATAACAACAAAATAAAATATATTGAAGTTAATGGTCTTAAAGATATTAAAGAAGTTACCAACGATATTTATAGTCAATTAAATTAGTTTTTAAAAAAATTATTAAAAACTATTGATTTATACTATAAAGCTTATTATAGGCTTCAATTCTTTTGACTAAATCTTTATCAAAATCTTGTTTTAAATAATTTATTAAGTGAGATAAATTTATAATACTAAAAATTTTAATATTAAATTTATTTTCTAATTCTTGGATAGCTGACTCTTTGCTTCTTCCTCTTTCTTGACGATCTAACATTACTAAAGCATTTTTGACTTTGGCATTATTGTTATTGATAATATCGATAGATTCTAAAATAGCAGTTCCTGCAGTAATAACATCATCAATAATTAAAATATCGCCTTTTAATTCAGCGCCAACAATATTGCCGCCTTCTCCGTGTTTTTTGGCTTCTTTGCGATTAAAGCTATATGCTACATTTTTATTAAAAGTATTATTTAATGCAATTGCAACTGATGTTGCTAATGGTATGCCTTTATAAGCAGGACCAAATAAAACATCAAAATCTAATTTATATGATTGAATAGCATTAGCATAAAAATCACCTAATTTAGCTATGTGCTCTCCAGTATTAAAAGCACCTGCATTAAAAAAATAAGGACTAATACGCCCTGATTTTAAAGTAAACTCACCAAATTTTAACGCACCTATATCTATGATAAAACTAATAAAATCTTTTTGGTATTGCTCCATGTTTATATAAAATTGTAAATATGAAAATTATAACAGCCAATGTTAATGGAATTCGAGCAGCTGAAAAAAAAGGTTTTTTTAACTGGATTAAAATCCAAAATGCCGATATAGTTTGTGTTCAAGAAATTAAAGCTCAAGAAAATCAATTAGATAGCAGATTTTATCCTAAAGGAATCCATACATATTATAAGCCTGCCCAGCGTAAAGGATATAGCGGTACTGGAATTTATTGCAAAAAAAAGCCTGATAAAATTATTTTTTCTCCATGGGAAGATATTAATTTTGAAGGGCGTTTTATTCAAGCAGATTTTGCTAATCTTAGTATTATTTCAATCTATATCCCTTCAGGCTCATCTAAAGAATTAAGGCAAAAATATAAAATCGATTTTATCAATGATAGATTTATGCCATATTTACAAAATCTTCAACAAGATAATAGGCGTTATATTATTTGTGGTGATATTAATATTGTCCATAAAAAACGCGATATTAAAAACTTTAATGCTAATAAAAATCGCTCTGGTTGCCTACCAGAAGAACGTGAATGGATGGATAAATTATTTAATAAAGTTGGCTTTATTGATGCTTTTCGTGAGATTAATCAAGATGAAAACCAATACACTTGGTGGTCAAATCGTGGGCAAGCATGGCAAAACAATACAGGATGGAGAATTGATTATCAAATAACTAGTAAGAATCTAAAAGGAACTGTACAGAGTGCATCTATCTACAAAGATGAGCGCTTTTCCGATCATGCGCCTTTAATAATTGATTATAAATTATAACTATTTTTTATTTTAAGTATCTTAGCACTCAGTGCCGCCTACTATTAATTCATCAATTTTTAAACTAGGTTGGCCGACTCCAACTGGGACTGATTGTCCGTCTTTGCCACATACTCCAACGCCGCTATCTAATTTAAGATCATTTGCTACCATTGATATTTTTTTTAATACTTCATCTCCAGCACCAGTAAAAGTAGCTCCTTTAACCGGATAACTAATCTTGCCATTTTCTATTAAATAAGCCTCATTTGCTGAAAATACAAATTTACCAGAAGTTATATCTACTTGCCCTCCATCAAAATTTAATGCATAAATTCCTTTATCTACCGAAGAAATCATATCTGTTAAATTATCTTTACCATTTAGCATATAAGTATTGGTCATTCTTGGCATTGGAATATGGGCATAAGACTCTCTTCTTGCATTCCCAGTAGATTTTTCACCCATTAATCTAGCATTTAATTTATCAAACATATAAGATTTTAAAATACCATTTTCAATTAAAACAGTATTTTGAGTTGGAGTACCTTCATCATCAATGTTAAGACTACCTCGCCTGTTTGCTAAAGTACCATTATCTACTATACTACATTTTTCACTAGCTATCTTTTCCCCAATTCTATTGGTAAAAACTGAAGTTTTTTTGCGATTAAAATCGCCTTCTAGTCCATGACCTATCGCTTCATGGAGTAATACCCCAGGCCAGCCTGACCCAAGGATAACTGGAAACTTTCCAGCAGGAGTATTTTTCGCCTCTAAAGAAACTAATGCTTGTCTGACAGCTTCGTTGACATAATTTATAGCTAAGTTATTATCAATAAAATATCTATAATCATAACGCCCGCCGCCGCCACTATAAGCAGATTCAATCCTGCCATTATCTTCAACAATGACATTAATATTAATACGCACCATAGGTCTATAATCTTTTTTATAAACGCCATCAGTAGAAATTACAACTATATCAGTATAATTAGCAGATAAAGAGGCACTAACTTGTTTAACCTTAGGCTCTTTTCTAGCTACTTTATCTATTGTTTTTAATAAATCTATTTTTTCTTCAGATGTTAGGCTATTTAATGGATTTAATCCATTATATTTTGATATTGCTGGCATTGAATTAAAAACTTGTATTTTTTGTTGCTTATGATGTTTTGCTGTATTTTTTTCTTTGGTAAATTTAATAGCAGAATTAATTGCATCAATATTCAAATCGCTAGAATAAGCAAATCCAGTTTGCTCTTCTTTAATTTCTCTAACTCCAACTCCTTGGTTAGTAGAATAACTACCAGATTTAACAATACCATCTTCTAATAACCAAGACTCATTTACAGAATATTGAAAATATAAATCGGCATAGTCAGAATTATGAGTAAATAAATCAGATAGAAGAAAAGTAATTTTACTATCATCTAAATTATTGTTTTTTAATACTTTTTCTATCATAAGCTTCAATTTTAGGATTATCCCAAGAGCCTTTAATTTTATACTTAAAATTTAGTAAATTGTTGAAAAAAGGAGTGGCTAATTCATCGTCAAAAAATATGTTATCATGCAAAAAAATACTAACTCCTAATAGCGCTTGACCACCTAAATAAGATAATAAAGGAATAGCTTTAGCAGTCTCTGGCGATACTGAGACTAATACGTCATAATCTTGTTTTGAAATATCACTACTACCAGATATATTTATATTAGAAGAATCTGACTCTATTACAAAACTATCAATTTTGGCAACAGAATCTTCAATAATAATATCTGCTTGCATATTATTATAAGAAAAACCTTCAGTAGTTAAATCTTCAAAATCAAGAGTTAAAATATTATCAATAGAATCTATATTTAACATAGTAAATATTTTGGCAAATCCTACATCTATATCTTTAAAATTACCATTTTTTGCATCAATTTTTGCATGTCCTTTTATATTTTTCAAATCAATATCCCACGGATCGCAATTACAAAATAAATTAATACTAAAATTAACCTCGCTATCACCGACATCTCTTTTAATATTGAATTGCTTTAAAAAATCACTTAATTTTTTGTCTTTAGCGTTAGTAAATATACTAAAATATTTTTTACTCCAAATTACATTAAAATTAAATAACTTTTTATCTTCTAATTGCAAATCATCTAAAGCTACTATTCCATTTTTTGAAATCAGTTTAAATTTGGAATTTGGAATTTTATTACCATTAAAATAAATATCTTTTGATTCTACCAATATATTAG
>CAKMYR010000053.1:0-2695 GCA_929200175.1 uncultured Gammaproteobacteria bacterium | reverse complement strand
CTGAATATCTAATTTAACTCCAAAAGATTTGGCTTTTTTTATTCTAAAATTTTTAAGATTAACTGTTGGTATTTGGTTTTTTTCGAGATCTACTAACATATCTCCTTTAATATTTTCTGAATCAACTTTAATTTTCCATAATTTATTTTTTATTTTGTTTATTTTTATACCAAAATTATTAATTTTCTTAATTAATTTAACCTCAAAATCTTCGCCAGTATTAAGTGAACTTATCTTGATATTAAATAAATTATCACGAATTTTCCCGCTTCCATTAGTTTTTATTATGTTATTTTTAAATGTAAATTTAGAATTATAATTCTTTACCTTGACTGCTTCAGACAAGACTGTTAAATAACCATTTTTAATATTAAGATTAATATCTAATTTAGGTTTGGCTTTTAAAACCAAAACTGTATTTAACTTAAAATCTCCGACAACATCACCATTTAAAGTAAACTTATCTAATTCTAAATGAACCTTTTTCATTGGTGATTTATATAAAAATTTTATAATATCTTCACTTTTATTATCGATTTTGGTAGTTAATTCTAATTTTGGTTTGGTTTTTTTGTTTATGTCTGTAATTTTAATTTTAGTATTGTATATATCGATATCATTTAATTTAGCTTTTGTCGCTAGGATATCAACACTTCTACTTTGATAATCTGCTTTAATTAATCCACTTAAATTTTTAACACTATCCCATTTACGATTAAAAATTAATTGAGCGTCTTTTACTTCGGAAGATAATGTTGCTATTAATTTATCTGGTTTTGAAAGATTTTTTTTAGCATATAAGGTAATTTTTTCTAATTCTCCAGCAATAATATTATTCTTAAACCATTTATAAACTTTATCTTTTAAGTAATGTTTTGGTAATAATTTAATAAAATCATCACGATTAAGTGAATCTATAGTGGCTATTAATTCTAAAAAATTATCATCTTTTTCCCTAAACAAATTAATTTGAATTTTAGCTTGAAAATCATTACTACTAATAAATAAAGGAAGTTTTATCTCATTATTTTTATTTAAAAATGATGCTAAATCTATAACAATATCGGCATTACCAAATCCAGTTTTAAATAAATTAAAATTTAAATCTTGGTCTAATATTCTTAATAAAAATTTATCATAATTTTTTGATAATAAAATTTTCCCGATTTCAATATCTGTTTTGGTTTTTATTAAGGTTTTATCAATACTTAATGATGAAAAATATACTATATTATCAACTAGTAATTTTCTAAAATTTGCACCTTTAGTAGCAAATGATTCAATTGTCAATTTATCAATATCAATCTTAAATAAATTCTTAAGTTTTAATAAATTTAATAAATTAATATCTAAATCTAAATAATTAATATTGGCTATTTTTTTATTTTGCTTGTAAATATTTACATCATCAAGTTTTATAAATATTTTTTGCCAATTAAAATCAATATCAATTTCAGAAAAACTAATATTAGCATCATTAAAAGATAATTTATCAATATTTGTTTTTATTAGATTTGGAAATGAAAGAAATAAAATTACTGTAAAAAATACAATAAGAGCAAAACTAACAATAATTGAAATTAATATTTTGAATGTTTTAATTAGGTTTTTAGGTATTCTAATCATAAATAAATAATACCATTAACAGCTTAAGCTTATTTCTTATAAAATTAAAAACAATCATATATTAAAAAAATAATTTAAACTGATTTAAAGATACCTAATTTTCTGTTTTTATCTACTTTGTTGTAATCAAAAACACGTCCATTCATAGCGATATAGGTGCCGATTTTTTTTGTTTGTATAGCACAAAGAGCTGTTCCAAAATTAAACAAAGAATCAGAATTATTAATAGAATAAGGAATCATAGCTCCAAACAATACTATAGTTTTGCCACTTATATTTAAGGCTAAAAGATTAGCAGTTTTAACCATACTATCAGTGCCATGAGAAATTAAAATATGTTTTTCTTCGCTATTTATACATTTATTTAAAATTAAATTTCTATCACTATCTTCAAAATCAAGACTATCTTTTAAAAACAATACTTCAGTAGCAATATCAATAGTTGTCCTACTTTGATTAATAATATTACGAATATTAGTTTTAGTAAAACCTAGCTCGCCAGTTAAATGATTATAAGTTTTATCAATAGTTCCTCCGGTGATCAATAATTTAATTTTCATATCTTGCCTACTCAAAAATGTCTCTACCTATGCGTAAAAAAGTCGCATTATTTTTAATAGCTAACTCTAAATCTTGGCTCATTCCCATAGATAATGTGTCAAAACTAGGATATTTTTTAATTATTTTGGCTATTTTTTGAAAATTTTGTTTAGTATTATCAATATTAGGTATACACATAAAACCTCTTAATACAAGTCTTTCAAAATCTTTAAAATAAGGAATTAGTTCGTCAATCTCATCAACCAAAACTCCAGATTTAGTAGATTCATTATCAATATTAATTTGTAAAAGTACATTTATTTTATCTAAGTTTTTTGGGCGTTGTGCATTTAATCTTTTTGCAATTTTTAATCTATCTATACTATGTACCCAAGAAAAATTTTGAGCAATTTGCTTGGTTTTATTTGATTGAATAGGTCCAATAAAGTGCCAAACAAGATTTTTTTCTCTAAAAGCATTAATTTTTGTTAAAGCTTCTTTTACATAACTTTCTGCAAAATGTTTTTGT
>CAKMYR010000052.1 GCA_929200175.1 uncultured Gammaproteobacteria bacterium | reverse complement strand
CCTATGATGAGTGTTATTACTAATATTGATAAAGACCATATAAAAACTTATGGCAGTTATAATAAATTAGTCAAAACTTTTTTGGATTTTGCTTCAAATTTGCCATTTTATGGTGTTTGTATAGTTTGCAAAGATGATCCTGGAGTTATCAAAATATTAGATAAAATTAATCGTCCATTAATAAGTTATGGATTAAATGATAAATCCGATGTTAGAGCTATAAATATCAGCCAGAACAAACGCCGAATTATTTTTAAAGTTATCCATAATAAATACAATAAATCTTTTTTAGTAAATTTAAATTTAATTGGCAAGCATAATGTTCTTAATACTTTAGCAGCTATTAGTGTTGCTTTTGAATTAGGCATTAAAATAGATACTATTAAAAAATCTTTAAAAACCTTTGCTGGAGTTGCTAGACGCCTAGAATATTGCGGTTTATTAAATATAGATAATAAAAATGTACTTCTATTTGATGACTACGGACATCATCCAAATGAAATTAAAGAAGTGCTTAAAAGTTTAAAAAACTCCTATCAAGATAAAAGATTAATTGTAATTTTTCAACTACATCGTTATTCTCGTACCCAAGATTTATTTGATGATTTTGTTAATATTTTATCCACAATTGATAATTTAATTTTATTAAATATTTACTCTGCTGGAGAAAATAAAATACCCGGTATTAGCTCTAAAACAATAGCAAATGCAATATTTAAAAAATCAAATTTAAAACCTATTTTAGTTAAAAATTTAAACCAAGCCTTAAAAGAACTTAATAGTATTGTGAAAAATAATGATGTTGTATTAACATTAGGTGCTGGTAATATAAGTGCTTTAGTTGATTTATTTATTGAAAAATATGCTAACTAATAACCAACCTATGAGTAAACATTGCTCATTTAAAGCTGGAGGTTTGGCTAAATATTTTTTTACTCCAAAAAACCTAGATGAATTAGTAACATTTTTACAAAATAATACTAAAAATATTTTAATGTTAGGATTAGGTAGTAATTTATTAGTACGAGATAAAGGCTTTAACGGTGTTGTAATAAAATTAAAATTTTTAAATAATATCACCATTAAAAATAATATTGTACAAGCACAATCAGGAGTAACTTTAGCAAAATTAGCTAGATTCTGCCAACAAAAAAACCTAAACGGTAGTCAATTTTTAAGCGCAATTCCAGGAAGTGTAGGCGGAGCATTAGCGATGAATGCTGGAGCTTTTGGCAGTCAAATTTGGAGTTTTGTTAATTCTGTTACTACTATTAATCATAAAGGCTTAATATTAGAACGCAAAGTTAGTGATTTTGATATTGGTTATCGTCAAGTTATAAATAAAAATAAACAAGAATATTTTATCTCTGGAGCTTTTGAATTTAATAAAAAACCTGAATATGACCCAAAAAATATTTTAAAAAAACGCAAAGAAACCCAGCCTATTGGGCAAGCTAGTTGTGGCAGTGTTTTTAAAAATCCAAAAAATCATCATGCTGCAAAACTAATTGAGCAAAGTAATTTAAAAGGATTTTGTATTGGTGGCGCTTGTATCTCTAATAAACATGCTAATTTTATTATCAATAAAAATAATGCAACTGCCACAGATATAGAAAAATTAATAATTTATATTCAACAAACCGTAAAATCTAAATTTAATATTGATTTAGAAACAGAGTTAGTGATAAAGTGATAGCTATATTAATGGGTGGAAATTCTGCCGAACGAGATATCTCTATAAATAGTGGTGAGCAGATTTATAAAGCCTTAAAAAACCAAAATATTGATTGCTTTAAATTTATTTGGACAGATGATAATTTAAATGATTTATGGCAGCTTAAGTTTGATAAAGTCTTTATTATTTTACATGGGCGTGGTGGTGAAGACGGATATATTCAAAAGCAGTTAGAAAAAAGAAATATTAAATACACAGGATCTGATTCAATTGCTTCTGCAAAATGTATTGATAAATCTATTACAAAAACTATCTTCAATGCTAATAAATTACCTACTCCAGCTGCAGTATTAGCAGATGCTAATTTACCAATACCTAAAATTAATTTTCCTCTTCCTTGGGCGATTAAACCGATTTTAGAAGGCTCTAGTTTTGGTATTAGTAAAGTTGAAAAATATAGCCAATTAAAAGCTGCCCTTAAATTAGCTTGGAAATATGATAAAAAAGCATTGGTAGAAATGTGGATTGATGGAAGTGAATACACAGTTTCAATTTTAAATGGTAATGCTCTTCCAGTAATTAAAATTGTTGTCGAAAACGGCATATATGACTATCAAGCAAAATATCATAGCAAAACCACTAAATATATATGCCCTTGTGGACTTAGTAAATTAGATGAAAAAAAATTACAAAAAATTGCCCTAGATGCCTTTAATGCTGTAGGCGCTAAAACTTGGGGTAGAGTTGATACTATTATTGCTGATGATAAAATTTATTTACTAGAAATTAATACTATACCTGGCATGACTCCTCATTCTTTATTGCCAACAGCTGCTAAATCTATTAACTTAAATTTTGAAGATATAGTACTAGAAATTTTAAATGGTTAAAAATCAAAATAGTAATAAAAAGCTAAGTAATAGATTTTATTTATCAGTTGTTTATATTAGCAAAATTTTATTTATTATTAGTATTTTATTGCTTATTGGCTGGATTATTTTTAAATCTAATTTTGCTGATTTTTTAGAAGTAAATATTGAGTGGGAAATTGAAAAAAACTCACCTATTGACGAATCAATTTTAATAAATAGAATAAGCCCTATAATTAGCAAAAATAAATATTTACTTAATTTATCAAAAATTAAACAATCATTAGAAAATGAACCTTGGGTTGATAAAGTATATATAAAAAGATTATTTTGGAATAATATTAAAATCAATGTATCCATTCATAAAGTAGCTATTAGATTACAAAATATAGATTGCGATGATATTAATCAAAAAAATTGCCTAGGTTATATATCAACCAAAGGCAAAATATTTATTCCTGATAAATTAGTACAAGTAGATAATCCTTTAGCTTTAGCAAAATTTGATCCAGATATTATTTATGATTTATATTTAGATTTCAAAAATTATCAAGCAATTCTAGGGGCAATTGCTATTAAATCAATAACAAGAACTAATATTGATAAACTAACAATAATGCCAAACATTAAAATTATTTTAGGATATGACAAACAAAACCAAAGACTAAAAAGGTTTATCAAAATTTACAATAGAATTCAAAATAAAAAAAGAATAAAAAATGCGACTTTTGATATGCGTTACAGCAAAGGTTTTGCTCTTAGTTACTAGCATTCATTACTTTATAACATAGCCCTAAATTAATCAAAGTCCAACAAGTAACTACAATTTGTACCAACAAAGCTAATAAATACCCATAATCAAATAAATCAATGATATAAACAAATGACATGCCAATCAAAGCTGGTAAAAATGCTTGTAAGATAAATAAATTTACATGATTGTAAAATGGCAAGCTCAAGTTGTATCTTATTGGTTTATCAATAGCAATATGAATATAATTAATAACTATAGGAATAATTATAAAATACACTAACAATTGCAAATATCCTACCCCCATTATTACTGGAATAAAGTTTAAAACACCTATAATCATTGCTAGCAATAAAAACAACGCGATTTTCTTCAATCCAATAACTGGATTTAACCAATTAACCGAAGAAGGACCTAAAACAGTTAAACGATATATACTTATTGATAAATAAACATAAGCGTAAATAAATAATAAAATATAAACAATAGTACTAACCTTTACTTGAATATTATCAAATTTTCCTGTTGTTAATATTTCAATAAAATCTGGAATTACTATAAAAATAAAAGGAATTGAAATTAAAAATGGTATTAATGAAATTTTTAATATATTTGAAAAATTAGTTACCATAAATGCAAAACTAGCTAAAGATATTTTTTTAATAGGTATTTTATTCATCAAATTACTCCAATTTAGTATTGATAACATTAACAATAATTTTCAATTTTTGTCCCTTTTGTATAGTAGTATTTTTTAAGTTATTTAAAGACATTATATGCTTAACGCTAACCCCAAACTTTTTTGCTATTGAAGATAGATTATCGCCTTTTTTCACAGTATAGTTTATTTTTCTATTAATATTTATACCAACATTTGAGATCGATGATAAATTATCAGCTGATATTACCCATAAAACTAATTTTTTACCAATTGGAAGAATATCTGATTTTGCGATTTTATTCCATTTTGCGATTTTACTTACACTAGAGCCATAGCGTTTTGCTATTGATGACAAGCTATCTCCAGCAACTACTGTATGAACTATTTTTTTGCCATTTTTTTTACTATTTATTCTTTGTTGTTCTCTTTGTTGTTTTGAAAGCGAATAATAACTATCACCTTTTTTCGCAGTAGGGATAATTAAATATTTACCTTTTATTATTTTATTGCTAGTTAAATTATTAATTTGTTTGATATTTTTTACAGTGGTTTTAAATTTGGCAGCTATCGAGT
This sequence comes from uncultured Gammaproteobacteria bacterium, assembly GCA_929200175.1. Taxonomy (GTDB): domain Bacteria; phylum Pseudomonadota; class Gammaproteobacteria; order PS1; family Pseudothioglobaceae; genus CAKMYR01. The sequence continues at coordinate 3,418 of CAKMYR010000052.1, read as the reverse complement.
TTAGGCTATCTCCAGCAGCTATTTTATATCTTAGCCATTTAACTCTATCTGACTTTGAATGACTGGCTAAATTATTTTTAAATTTTGTTATTTTCGCTATCGGTAATAATAATTTATAATTTTGCTTTTCTGGAGTAGTCCATCTTTTTATTCCCGGATTAAGAGTATAAATATCTTCTATACTTAAACCAGTCCATTGTTTAATAGCCGCTAAATCAATTTGCTCATTAATTGTTACTGTTGCTACTTTTGGTTGGTTTGGTATGTATGTTATTTTTTGTCCATATAATTGCGGATTTTTTATTAGCTCGGTAACAGCTAATAATCTTGGTACATAGCCACTAGTTTCAATTGGCAAATCTAAATTCCAAAAATCTGTTGGCTTACCTAACTTTTTATTCTTTTTTATTGCTCTTTGCACTCTGCCTGGACCAGAATTATATGAGGCAATAGCTAATAACCAATCTCCTTTAAATAACTTAGATAAATTTGTTAAATATTGAACTGCTGCCTTAGTTGATGCTACTACATCAAGCCTGCCATCGTACCACCAATTTTCTTTTAAGCCATATAATTTGCCAGTTGAGGGTATAAATTGCCAAAGTCCTGCTGCTGCTCCATGTGAATATGAAAATGGATAATATGCAGATTCTACAATTGGTAGTAAGGCAATTTCAATTGGCAGTCCTGCTTTTTCAACCTCTTTGGTTACTAAATATAAATATGGTTCTGCGCGTTTAGTAACCCTAGTTAAATAATCTGGATTATCCTTAAACCATTTAATATGCCAGTATAGATCTTTTTTACTTCTGGCTTTTAAATCGCTTCTATTAACAATATATCTCCATAAGTTTTTATCGTCATTAAATACTGATTTTTTTGTTTGTTTTTTTGATTTTGTTGTTTGTTTTTTTATTATTTGTTGTTTGCTTTCTTGATTGTTTGTTTTTTCAACAACAGCAATATGATTATCATTAACATTATTAGCTTGAGTGCAAGATACTAATATTGCTAATGAAAAATAAAAAAATAATTTTAAGAGTTTTATTTGTTTGAGCATTTTGGGGAATTAGGGTAATTATTATTTTTTGTTAGCCATTCTTTTTGAGTATAGGTGTGCATTGCTAATGCATGAATACTATTTAATTCTTCTTTAAATAATTGATTTACAAAACGATGTCTATCAATTAGCTTTAAATCATTGAAATAATCACTTACTATAACTAATTTGAAATGCGATTGATCACTAGGTCCAGAATGATTATGTGATTCATTTATTACTTCAAGATGAAATGGATTAATAGCTTTTGTTACTTTATTAGTTAAATGTTGTTCAAAATCTTTCATAATTATTTCTTATTAAAAACAAATTCAAAAGCATCAGAGAAAAAATTATTTTTACTCATGCCTTTATTTATAAAACTATTAGCAGCAGCTTTAACCATCATTGGATTACCGCATACATATATTTTATAATCATTTAAATCATCAAAATCATCTAATACAATATCATGGACATAGCCATTTTTATATTTAGAACTTTTATTATCAACTTCTGATAAAACTAATGTAAATTTAATATTTTTATATTCATTAGCCCATTTGATAGGCAAATCCATATAAAAATCAGCTTGTTCTCTAACTCCCCAATAAAGATGAATTGGTATATCTGATTTAATTTTAATCATATATTCTATCATAGCTTTGATAGGACCAAAGCCCGTACTTCCAGCTATCATAATAATACTATCTTTACTATCATCTCTTAAATAAAAATTACCTTTAGGACCTTCTATTCTTAATATATCTTTAGCTTTTAATTGATTAAAGATATAGTTAGTAAATTTACCATTTTCAATAAATCGTACATGAATTTCAATTAAATTAGAGTTAGCAGGCATATTGGCAATAGAAAAAGGTTTAGGCTCAAAATCAGGATGAATTAAATCAATATATTGTCCTGCTAAATATTGTAATGATTGAGAATTAGGAATTTTTAAAAAAATTTGAATTACATCGTGATTAAGACGATTAATACTATCTACCTTACAAGGAATACTTCTAACTTCAATATCTGATGATTTAACATCATTAACCGCAAGCAAAACATCAGACTTAGCTACAGATTGACATAATAAAGCCATCCCAGAATCAACCTCTTCTTGGGTAATACCCTGTGGTATTCCATCTTTATAATCAACTTGGCCTTCTAAAATAACTGCCTTACATTTTCCACAAAAACCTCGCTGGCAACCATAAGGAAATTTTAGCCCATTATCTAATGCTGTTTTTAACACACTATCAATATTATTGGCGGTAAAGGTTTTATTACCAATTTTATTTCTAATAGTAAACATAAGGTTATTTAAACAAAAACAAGTGATGTATTATAATATATGTTATATATGCCACCTTAGTATTTATGTCAACTAAATTAAAACCACAAGTTATATTCTTAATGGGCCCTACAACTTCTGGTAAAACTGCTTTGGCAATTAAGATTAGTGAAAAAATAAATACTAGAATTATCAGTGTTGATTCTTCTTTAATATACAAAAAAATGAATATTGGAACCGCTAAGCCAGATGCTAAGACTTTAGCTAAATATCCACATTATTTAATTGATATTTGCCAACCAGACCAAGTTTATTCTGCCCATAATTTTGTCAAAGATGCTAATAAACAAATCGAAATAGCTTTTAATAATAATCAACTACCAATCCTAGTTGGCGGCACTTCGTTTTATTTTAATGCAATAGAGCATGGCTTATCAGATCTCCCAAATTCAACTGATAAATCTAAACAAAAATTTAATAAAATGCTAGCACAACAAGGATTAAAAGCACTATATCAACAACTACAAAAAATAGATAAACCAGCCTCTATTAAAATCCACGCTAACGATAAACAAAGAATAATAAGAGCATTAGAGGTATTTTATTTAAGCGGCAAAACCTTAACCGAGCTTCAAGGTAAAAAAATTATAAAAAATAATTATGCAATCAAAAAAATAATTATTAACCCTCCCAAACAACAATTACATAAAAATATTGAAAAACGCTTTTTAACAATGCTTGAACAAGATTTTCTAGCCGAAGTTAAATATTTAAAAGAAGATTTAAAACTAGCCAAAACCTGCAACTCAATGCGCTCTGTCGGCTATGCTCAAGCCTTTGAATATTTAGAAGGACTAATCGATAAACCCACCATGATTGAAAAAGCAATAATAGCAACCAGACAACTCGCCAAAAGACAAAATACCTGGCTAAAAAAAGAAAAACAAGCCCTACAACTAGAAAAAATTGATTTAAAAAAAGCCTTAGAATTTATTGAAAATTAAAATTAATTATTAGTATTTATATTTACTTTACCTTGAAATATCAAAATATCTTTCAAAAAATATTTTTAATTTTTCAAG
>CAKMYR010000051.1 GCA_929200175.1 uncultured Gammaproteobacteria bacterium | reverse complement strand
AAATTAAAGATGCCCCTGTGCAATATCATTTACTGGTTTATCATTGTTTAGATGTGGCGGCAGTGGCTGATTGTTTACTTGCATCTGAACAGCTAAATTATCTTGAACCTTTAGCTAAACAGTTAAAAGTAAAACCAAACTGGTTACGCAAGTGGCTAGTTTTTTGTATCGCGTTGCACGATTTAGGCAAGTTCTTTCGTAGTTTTCAAAATCTAAATTGTAATGATATTAAAGAATTGGTTACAGAAATACCAAAATATGAATATACAATTAAGCATGATGCTTTAGGGATGCTACTTTACAGAGATATTAAAAATAATTTAGCAAGTATTTTTCCTAGTACTGTATTAAGAAGAAAAATATCTAAATGGCTTGAAATTGTTTGTAGCCATCATGGTAAACCAGTAGCTCTTAATAAAGACGAAACAATTGCTAATCACCTGATTGAAAACGAAGATGACTTAGCAGCAAAAAATTTTCTTATAGATATTTATAATTTATTTTTTAATAATGAAGACATTAATATAATTACTCAAATAGATAGTAAAGATTTTAAAGAATCTTCTTGGCAAATAGCAGGTATTTGTACATTAGCTGATTGGCTAGGTTCTAATCAAGATTTTTTTGTTTATAAGCAACAGCCTATACCACTAGAACAATATTGGCATAAACATGCTTTACCTGCTGCTAAAAAAGCAGTTACTAATATTGATATTAAAAAAACAGTTGCACCTTTTAATTCTATTAAAGATCAATTTCCTTTTATTGACCAACTTACACCACTACAACAGTACGTAACTGACATTCAATTAACTAATGAACCACAGTTAATTATATTGGAAGATGTAATGGGTGCTGGCAAAACTGAAGCTGCTATGGTGTTAGTGCATAAGCTGTTATCTCAAAAACTAGGTCGTGGTTTATATATTGGCTTGCCAACTATGGCAACTTCTAATGCCATGTATTCAAGAATGCAAAAAAGCTATGAAGCACTTTTTACTACGGATAAAGTATCTTTAGTCTTAGCTCATAGTGCGAGTGCATTATCAGAAAAATTTCAACCAACTATTTCAGATATGGAACAACCAACAGATGCTAACTACCAGCAACAAGAACATACAGCATCTGCTTATTGTAATTCTTGGTTTACAGATAACCGCAAAAAAGCTTTATTAGCAGATATAGGAGTTGGTACTATAGATCAAGCATTAATGGCAGTATTACCAGTAAAATATCAGAGCTTGCGTATGCTTGGTTTGCATAATAAGATTTTATTATTAGATGAAATTCATGCTTACGACACCTATACTAGCGAAATATTAATTGCTTTATTAAAAATGCACCAGCGTAATGGTGGCAGTGCTATTATTCTCTCTGCTACTTTACAACAAGAGTTTAAAGAAAAGTTAATCGCTATTTATAATAACAACAGTATTGAAATGCAAAGTGACTATCCTTTAGCTACTAGTGTATCTACTAACAATACAACTCAACAACCAATAGCAACTAGAGAAATGGTAAAACGGCAAACAAAAATTACTAAACTAGATAGCACGCAACAATGTATAGATAAAATAAAACAGGCAGTAAAACAAGGGCAATGTGTTTGTTGGATACGCAATACTGTAGCAGATGCAACTGAAGTATACCAACAATTACAACAAGATAACGAAATAGATAACCAAAAATTAACTTTATTTCATAGTAGGTTTACTATGGCAGATAGACAAAAAATTGAAGATAAAGTACTAAAAATTTTTGGTAAAGAATCTACAGCAAAAGAAAGGCAAGGGCAAATATTAATAGCAACTCAAGTTGTCGAACAAAGTTTAGATTTAGATTTCGATATACTAATAACCGATTTAGCACCTATTGATTTAATTATCCAAAGAATAGGCAGACTAAAACGCCATATACGTGATGCTTTAGGTAATATCATAAAAACTGCAAATGCCAAAGATCAACGCCCACCTGCTGAGCTTTTTGTGTTAATGCCAGACCCTAATGAGGTTACAAATAAAAACTGGTTAAAAGCGTTGTTAGATAAAACTGAATATGTGTATCAAGATACTAGCATTATGTGGCAAACTGCAAAACAATTAATAAACAAGGGGAAAATTAGCATGCCAGATGATGCCCGTGAATTAATAGAAGCAGTTTATTGTCAAGATTATGAACAAATACCAGAACCACTACAAAGTAGTGCTGATAACGCAACAGGTAATACATCAGCAAATAAAAGTTATGCAGTCTCTAAAACTCTTAAATTATGCAATGGCTATACAAAAGCTTCTAGCGAAAACTGGCATGATGATTCTATAATTAGTACTCGGGTATCAGAAGTAGAAACCTGCACTATTATTTTGGTAAAATTACATAACGATGAGTTGCAGTTTTATAAATGGCAAGATAATAAAGCTAAAAGTATGCTACTTAGCCAGTTAAGTATCCCGTATCATTATTGGGAGCAAGCACAACAATATATTTCTGATATTATGCAAGCAAAAATTGAAGAATTTAAAATAAAATATAAATTAAAAGAATTTCATAATGTCTTTCCATTAGTTGATGAAACTCTAGATTTGTATAACAATAAAACTGGTTGGCTATCAATTAAATAATACCCCTAAATTTATATCTTGCCACACAATGGAGATGATCCGTACTTGACAATTAATAACAAATAGGTATAACAATATATACTTGCACGCACAGGAATGAACCGTATTTACATATTTTTTACTACCTGTTTATCAATATATTCCTGCACATATGTAGATATACTGTACCTGACAATTAATAATAAAAAGGTATAAAAATCTTCCTATGCATGCAGGGATAAACCGATTGTATTTCTGGATATAGTGTAGCATTTTATTAGTTCCCCACATCCGTGGGGATGAACCGTCATTACATAATGTAAAAAAATAAGACGCTAAAGTTCCCCACTCTTTGTGGGGATAAAATACCCTTTCTGTATAATTTTACAAATAATATTATTTTTTATTGACTTGTTTGTTTTTTTATATATATTTAAGTCATTACATAAAGTAATAGAATGTTCTTTAACAATGAAATTAAAATGGTGAATATTATGAATTTAATCACAGATTCGTGGCTTCCTGTTCAGCTTGATAATGGCACAACTAGTTTTATTGCACCATATGAAATTGCTAATTCTGAAGTCGTGGATATAAATATAAATCGTGCAGACTTCAAAGGAGCACTATATCAATTTTTAATTGCACTATTGCAGTTATCTATTGCTCCCGAAGATGATGACGAATTGTTTGAATTATTAGAAACACCTTTAGCAGTTGAAAAAATGCAACAAGAGTTTTTAAAATTCAAAGATCACTTTAATTTATTAGCTGATATTAGCAAACCTGCTTTTATGCAAGATTTAACTTTAAACGAAGGTGAGCCTAATAGCATAGCAAGTTTATTAATTGAGTACCCTGGTGATAATGCAATTAAAAATAATACTGATCATTTTATTAAAAGAAATGATGAAATAGGTTTTTGTTATAATTGCACGGCATCTGCATTGTTTTGCTTGCAAATAAATGCACCATCTGGAGGATCTGGTCATAGAACTGGCTTAAGAGGTGGTGGACCTTTAACAACACTACTAATGCCAAAAAATATTGGTTTATGGCAAAAATTAGTTATTAATTTATCTACTCAAGAAGATTTTGCTATTGATAATAAAAACATGGCTGAAATTTTACCATGGTTATCTAGCATAGAAAACTTCAATAAATCAAAATCAGGTACTTATGCTACAGATAATGGAGTAAATAAACTGCAAGCTTTTTGGTCAATGCCAAGACGTATTCGCTTGCAACCTCCTAAAAAGTCAGGTTATTGTAGTATTTGTGGGGCACAAGATGTTGATTTAATAACGCATTATACTACTAAAAATTATGGAATAAATTATGTAGGAGAATGGCAACATCCGTTATCTCCTCATTATAAAAAAACAGAAAAATCTAAAATAGAAATATCGATTCCGATTAAGGGTAAAACTGGTGGTATTGGAATTAAAGATTGGCTTAGTTTAAATTTTGATTTAAATGGAACGGATGAAAAAGCAACAGCAGCTAAAGTCGTTGCTAACTATCATAATTTAGCAAATGAATTTTCTGAAGAAATTGATGAAAACATAGGGCAACCTAGTTTGTGGTGCTTCGGGTATGACATGGACAATATGAAAGTTCGAGGTTATTACGATCAACAAACACCAGTCGTTCATATTCAAGATGAAGTTCAGCGTAAATTATTTATTAGTAAAGTAAAAAGTTTATTGGAAACAATAAATAAAGTTGCTGATGCATTGAAAATCCAATTAAAACAAGCTTTGTTTAATAGACCACAGGATAAAAAAGGAGATTTTAGCAAAATAGATACTGCTTTTTATGCCAAGCTTGAAACTAGTTTTTATAATGTAATTAAACAACCTACAGAATTAATTTCAACTTATAAACATTTTGCACTTCAAATAAAAGATACCGCTTTATATTTATTTGACACTTATGCAATGAATTCTGAATTAATTGAAACTGATTTACAGCGTGTAGTAACTGCACGCTTAAAATTAAAAAATATAATTAACAAACAACTTAAACTTTTAATTAAGGAGTAATAATGTGAATTATAAACCTATTGATAAAATTAAACTAATTAACTGGTGGCAAAGTTTAGAAGATAACCGAGGCGATAGAGCAATGCTTCGTAGAGCAACTTTTATCGATGATATTCTACTTGCACCTGCTTTTTTTGATTTTTTAAATTATATCTATGAAAACCAAAACATAGATTTTAAAAATAAAAACTTCATTATTAGCCATGCCATAGTTGCATCTATAGTTGCTCGAGTTAAAGAAAATATTGAAGATTCAAAAATTAGTTTTGCTAAATCATTAGCATTGCCTAAGGAAAATAGTGATGCCCCAGTAATGAGCCAACTACGTTTTGATAAATTACTTAAAAGTGATGACCCTGAACAGTTTTTTATCCGTATTAGACGAGCTGTAGACCTATTAAAAGGTAGAGTAAATATTACTTCACTAGCAAATGATATTTTGCTGTGGATTCACGAGTTTTATCAAAAAGGTAAAGACCCAGACCGAGAAAAACATTTAGCATTTAAGTGGGCAACAGATTATTACACAACAGTTAAAAAATAATATTTATTATAGAGGATTTATTTATGACAGATTTTGAAAATCGTTATACCCAAATACATACATTAATATCTAAACCAGCTGGAAATTCAAACAGAGATGACGCTGGCAGACCAAAAACTGTCGTTTATGGAGGAGACCAACGATTAAGAGAATCATCGCAATGTTTAAAAAGAAACTGGCGAGTTTCTTATGCGTTTCAACAATACTTAGCTGATAATATTGGAACAAGAACCAAACGTCTAGGTATAAAGATATATAATAAACTATTGTCATCTGGAGTTAAAGAAAGTACAGCAAAAGAATTCACAAAACAAATCGCAGAGCAATTCGGTAAATTAAAGAAACCTGCAACAAGTAAAAAACCTAAAGATACCAAACCAGAAAATAGTACTGAAAATGATAATAGTGAATCATTAAAAGAACTAGAAATTGAACAATTAGTGCATGTAAGCCAAGAAGAATTAACAGCAATTGACGCTTTGGTAGATGCAAAAATTGCAGATCATACCTTTCAACCTAGTAAAGAAGATTTAAAATTATTACGCAAAGATAATATCGATGTAGATATTGCACTTTGGGGTCGCATGCTAGCTAGTTCACCTGATATGAATATTGAAGCAGCTTGTCAAGTTGCTCATGCATTTTCTGTAAACGCAGTAACTATTGAAGACGACTATTTTACAGCACTTGATGATTTAAACGACGGTAGCGAAGATTCTGGTGCTGGGCATGTGGATGATGCAGGATTTGGTTCTGGATTGCTTTACTATTACACTTGCATCAATAATCAATTATTACTAAATAACTTAGATGGTAACAAAGAGCTTGCAGAAAAAACTATTAGGGCTTTAATTAAGGCTATAACCACAGTAACTCCATCAGGTAAACAAAATAGTTTTGCAACTCGAGCATATGCTTGCTATGGCTTAGTTGAAGTAGGTAATCAACAACCAAGGTCGTTAGCTATGGCTTACCTAAAATCTATTTCAGGGAAAAATGAAAACCTAGCCAAGCAAGCCATAACAAAACTTGAGCAACAGCGTGATAAGTTTGATGCTGTATATGGTAAATGTGCTGATGATTCTGCTAGTTTTAATGCTGTTGCTGGTACTGGCAAGTTAGAAGATGTGATCAATAAAGCAGCTGGAGTATTTGCTTAATGAATTACCTTGCTTTTCATTTGTATGCCCAGCTAGCAAGCTGGGGAGGCATTGCTCCAGGAGGTAATCGGCATACGGCTGATTATCCTAGCAAATCTGCCTTAATAGGTTTAATCGCAGCAGCACTAGGCATTAATCGTAATGATCACCAGCAATTACAAAATTTAGCTAATAGTTTAACTTTTGCTATTGCATTAATTGATGCTGGAGATTTCTTACAAGATTATCATACGACAGAAGTGCCTACAGTTGCAAAACAAGGATTTAAACCACAAACTAGGCGTGATGAACTAGTGGTTCTTAAAGATAAACTTAATACTATACTATCAAATCGAGAATATCGAGTAAATGCTAGTTATAATATAGCAGTTGCTCTTAAAGATAACTCACTATATTCTGCTGAAGCAATACAACAAGCATTGTTAGAACCTAAATACCATTTATATTTAGGTAGAAAATCTTGCCCACTAGCAAAACCCATGCAACCTGAAGTTATACAAGCAGATTGTTTTTTTAATGCCCTTGAGCAGTATCAACAATTGCAAAAACAACCATCTAAATTAAATGATAAAACTAGATATTATTGGGAAGGTGCAATTAGTGATTTTAAACCAGAAGCTGAAATTATTAATCAAACTCAACAATTAACACGTCATGATATGCCAATATCACGCACACGCTGGCAGTTTGCCCCAAGACAAGAGTATTTATGGCTTAATAATCGGGAGGCTACCTAATGTATTTTTCCCGAGTAGAAATAGTAGATTACACAGCTATTTTGGCTAATTTAAGCAATAAAAAAACTGATAAAGTTTATCAATCACATCAAGCGTTATGGCAACTATTTGCTACTGATAGCAAGCAACGTTTTTTATTTCGTGCAGAAAATAACAAACAGAAATCAGCCTCAACTGTTTATTATTTATTATCTAAAGAAAAACCAAAGCAAGACCATACTGGCTTTAAAATAGAAACTAAAAGCTTTGCCCCTAAGCTTCAGCAAGGGCAAAAACTAGCTTTTAAGTTAAGGGTTAATCCTGTAGTAACTAAAGCTTTGCCTGGGAAAACTAAAAGCTCCAGACACGATATAATAATGGATGCTAAATACCAGCATGCAGTTGATGCTTGCATAAATAATGCAATTATTAGTAAAGATGAAGCTACAACCAAAAGTTATCAACTAAAATATTTATTAAATAAACTAAGAGTTAGTAACAAAATAGCTAATTTTAATGATTTTATTTTAGAGCAGAAGGAAAAGATAGATAAAGCATGTGAAAACTGGCTAATTAACCGTAGTGAAAAACATGGTTTTATAGCTAATAATATTGAACATTATGCTCATGTTCAGCATTCCTTAAAATATTCTAAAGGGAATAACGCTAGTTTTAATTCTATAGATTATAATGGCAAGTTAGAAGTAACTAACCCCGAATTATTTTTTGATATGTTAGTGAATGGTTTAGGTCCTGCAAAAGGTTTTGGTTGTGGTTTGATGCTAATACGTAAAATATAAGGTTATATTTATACAGGAGTTAAAGTTATGTCGCCTTTTATTCCATTAAAACCCATACCGATTAAAGATCGAGTTTCTATGGTTTTTATATCTATGGGGCGCATCGATGTAAAAG
>CAKMYR010000050.1 GCA_929200175.1 uncultured Gammaproteobacteria bacterium | reverse complement strand
CAATCTAAGGAAATTAAAATTAGTTCAAAAGGAATGAATTTTAATCTTAAAAATAAAAAATTAAATTTAACTGGAGGGGTAAAGGGGGTTTATGAATAGTTTTGTTTTAGTTTTGCTATTAGGAGTACTTAGTTTTACCCTACAAGCTAAAAATAATGATAATTCTTCTATTAATATAAGCGCAGATAAAGTTTTTATTGATCAAAAAAAAGGAATAAATACATATATAGGCGATGCTCAAATAATAGTAGATAATAGTCAAGTTTTTAAAGCTGATGAGATAAAATTAATCTTTATCCAAAAAGAGCTTGCAAAAATTACCGCTATTGGTAATAAAAATAAGCCAGCAAGCTATCAACAAAACAATAAAAATAATCCAATTAAAGCCCAGGCACTAGAAATAGTATATTTAATAAAAAAACAATTTGTCAGCATGAAGGGTAAAGCAAATTTATCAAAACAAGATAATTATATAAGTGGTGATATTATTGAATATGATATTAAAAATGACCTAGCTTCTATTAGAAAATTAAATCAAGAAAAAGCAGTAATTAAAATTAATCAGCCTTGATTATAAAGCTATCAGAAATTAAGTTTTCAGAAGAATAAACGCAAGTTTTTATTGTATTTCAAATCATTAAATCTTTTAAGTTTAGGATTAAACTTTCATTTTATCAATACTAGCAATGGTATGAATGTCTTTATCTCCTCTGCCTGATAAGTTGATAACAATATTTTTGTTTTTACCTAATTTTTTTGCAAGTTTAACTCCATAGGCGATAGCATGGGAAGACTCTAAAGCCGGCAATATTCCTTCAGTTCTATTTAATAAATGAAAAGCAGCTACTGCTTCATCATCATTAATTGAGAAATATTTTGCTCTGCCAGAATCTTTTAAATATGCATGTTCTGGACCTACTCCTGGATAGTCTAAACCAGCTGAGACTGAATGACCTTCAAGTATTTGTCCGTCTTCATTTTCTAATAAATAAGTGCGGTTGCCGTGTAAGACGCCTACATTGCCAGCACATAAAGATGCTGAATGCTGCATCCCGCCTTTTTCTATGCCATATCCACCAGCCTCAACTCCATAAAAAGCTACAGATTTATCATCAATAAATGGATAAAATAGACCTATTGCGTTTGAGCCGCCACCAACACAAGCGACCAGCGCATCAGGTAGCCCACCAACTTGGTTGTCAAATTGAGATTTTGTTTCTTTTCCTATAACGCTTTGAAAATCACGCACCATCATAGGATAAGGGTGAGGTCCAGCCACAGTTCCTATTATGTAAAAAGTATTATCAATATTAGTTACCCAATCACGCATTGCTTCATTTAATGCATCTTTTAGAGTTTTTGAGCCAGAAGTAACAGAAATAACAGTTGCGCCTAAAAGCTTCATTCTATAGACATTAAGTGCTTGGCGTGCAATATCAGTCTCGCCCATATAAATTACACATTCTATTTTAAGTTTAGCAGCTACAGTAGCTGTTGCTACTCCATGTTGCCCAGCCCCTGTTTCTGCAATAATGCGAGTTTTGCCCATGTGTTTAGCTAACAAGGCTTGACCTATAGCATTGTTTATTTTATGGGCTCCAGTATGATTTAAATCCTCACGTTTTAGATAGATTTGGGCGCCGTTAGCTTCTTTGCTTAAATTTTTAGCATGATAAAGAGGGGTCGGTCTGCCTGTATAGTTTTTAAGTTCGTATTCATATTCAGACAAAAAATCAGCATCATTTTTATATTTTTCGTAAGACTGTTTTAATTCAGTAATAGCAGCAATTAATGTTTCAGCAACAAAAACTCCACCATATTGGTCGAAATGTCCTTTTTCATCTGGTAAGTTGTATTTCATATGTTAGATTATATATTTAATTTGCCGCAGTTTAGTAGTAACTTTTTAGTTTTTTCAATATCTTTAATTCCTTTTTTTATCTCTACAGAACTAGAGACATCTATTGCATATGGATTTACTATTTTAGTTGCTTGTTTAACATTTTCAGAACTAATACCGCCAGCTAAAATTATAGGTAAATTAGAATCAGCTTTAGCTAAAGACCAATCAAAAGTCTTTCCAGTGCCGCCATATAAATCTTTATTAAAAGTATCAAGTAACAATCCTTTAGCTTTACTATATTCATCTGCTATGCTTTTTATGTTTGTCTCTTTAGTAATATGAATGGCTTTAATAAATGGTAGGCCGTATTGCAAACATTCATTTATTGATTCATGGCCGTGAAATTGTAAGGTATCTATAGCAACTGATGATAATACTTTATCAACAAAATTATAATCAGCATTGACAAACAACCCCACTCTATTAACAAATGGCGGCAGTGCATTTACAATATCAATCGCAGTATTTATATTAACAAAGCGTGGTGATTTTTTATAAAATACAAGTCCTATAGCATCTATTCCCAGCAGCGCTATTTGTTTTGCATTTTGCGCATCGGTTAATCCGCAAATTTTAATTTTCATAGCTGATTTATTAAAAATAATTTTATTATTTTTAGAATATACAATAATTTAAGCCTTATTTTATATGTTAATAAAATTTATATTTAGGTAATAATTTAAGCTCTTGACAAAGTAAAGACATCACAAGACTTAGCTCCTGATTTTATGACTGTTTTAGCTAACTCATTTAAGCTACTACCAGTTGTCATTACATCGTCAAATAATAATACTCTTTGATATTTTATAGAATCTGCATTAAAGGCATTTTTTATCTCATTTTTACGATCTTTTAAGCTAAGAGACGAAAAAGGCTTTGTGTTTTTTATACGAACAACACTTTTATTATCAATTATAGTGTTTGTATTTTTTTTAATAATTCTAAGTAGTTCACAAGATTGGTTATATCCTCTTTCTTTAAAACGCACACTATTTAATGGCATTGGTATTATGGCATCATACTCACCATTATTTTTAATAATTGATTTATATAAGTCAAAAATCTTATAGGCAAAATAATCTCCAACACAAAGAGCGTTATTAAATTTTAGCTTTTTTATCAAATAAGCTATAAAATCTTGATAATCAAATAAAGTATAAGTCTTATTAAAAAACAAAGGGTAAGCTAAACATTGACCACATAAATTTAGATTGTCAGGCAAACTTTTAGCACAAGAAATACACCTATTATTAGAGTTTGTAAAACTAGCTTCACATTCTTTGCATACGCAAAACTTAGCACTATTTCTGCATAAAATACACTGTTGAGGAGGAATAAATAATTTTAGCCGCGAGTAAAAACCCATGTTGCTTTATCTGTTAATTCTTCATTAAATTTATAGCCTTCTTGGTTAAAGTTTTTTAGTGATTTGGGGGCGTTTATCTTATTTTTTATTATGTAATTTGCCATAAGACCTCTGGCGTATTTTGCGTAAATACCTATAACTTTATATTTATCTTTTTTTAGCTCTTTAAAGGCAATGTTTATAATTTTAGCTTTTAGTGCTTTTTTATTAATACTTTTAAAATATTCATTAGATGCTAAATTAATAATTATCTTGTCTTCATCATTGTTAAGTAATTTGGATATTTCGTCCCCCCAAAATTGATATAAGTTGTCACCTTTATTATTTTTAAGCTTAGTGCCCATTTCTAAACGATAAGGCTGGATCAAATCTAAAGGCCTTAAAACCCCGTACAAGCCCGACAGTATCCGCAAATTATTTTGTGCAAAAGATAAATTATCTGAAGATAGGCTTGCAGAATTAATTCCGTTATATACGCTGCCTTTAAATGCAAATAAAGCTTGTTTTGAGTTTTCCAAAGTAAAAGGAGTACTAAATTTTTTAAATCTATCTAAATTTAATTTAGCTAGATTATTACTAATTGACATTAGGCTTGCTAATTCATTTTGCGTTTTTTGTTTTAGAATATCAATCAATATTTTGGAATATTCAATTTGCCTTGTTTGGCTATAATTACTGATATTATTGCAAGCAAAGTCTTGCGATTTAGAAGGAGATATAATAGTTAACATAATGTTTTCAAAGTGATATATTAATAAAATTATTAGCAAAATTATACTTTAAGTTTAGTATGTGGGCGTTAGAGCAAAGTTAAAACCTTAATATCCTTTTTTCTTTTTTGTTTAACTCATAAGTTTTCCCAAAAACCGAACGTACCAATTTTATGCAATAAAGTCATATTTATTATAGCATTCATAAACTATCCTCCACCTTTTGTTTCTCTAAATTCCGATCCTTAATCCTTGTTTCCAAGGGTGAATAAATTTGGTCGATAGGTTTTTATTATTAGCTTATTGCATTAATATTTTTCTTAATTGGAAAAAAAGTATATGAAGTCAATAAACTTTCAATCTGAAAATGCATCTTTTGCTCAAAAAACATCTTCGATAAAATAAATTTTTTTTATAAAAAAATTTGCAAACAAACATTAAAAGTAGTGTATTATCCAAATTAAAGGTGAATCGATGCTCTGTTCCTCATATAAAAGATACGGTATCGTGGATTTTGAAAGCACCAAAGGCTTTTTGAAATTAGCTTGTAAAAAGTAAATTTCATAGGCTTGTTTGAAATGGATGAGCCCTACTATTTGGAGGGGCTCTTCGAGTTAGGGGAAAAGAGAGCGAGAAACAAGGAAGAGATTGTGTTTTTAGCACTAGGATTATACCAAAATTGTTCCTAATGCTGGCAAAAACAGTCTTTAAAGGATTATTAGGGGACAAAGGTGAATCCTGATAATATTATTTTTATTAATTAAAATGGAGAAAGAGTATAAATTAGATTAGTGGATTATGATATATGAGAAGCATTATAGAGTTCATGGTGATAATGAATTTGCAAAAAGTGTAAATCATATTAACGGTATTGAGTAGTTTTGGGGCTTTACGAAGTTTAAGGATTGATGGCCACGCCTTTTAGTCTTATTTGAAAGAGTGCGAATTTTATTCAATTATCGTTATGAAAACTTATATAAAGGATTGCTTAAATTATTAAGAAAACCAATTTAACTATTAAGCCTCTAATTTAATGACAAAACTTAAGCGGAGAAAATTATGTATAAATTACTAATTGGCATTGTTGCTACTAGTTTTTTGATTGTTGAGGTGCATGCAGCAACTCAATGGAATGTGTCTTTATGGGGTAAACGTAGAGCGTTTACAGAGAATGTTGAGAAATTATCTGAATTGGTAGAACAAAAAACGAACGGCGATTTTAAATTAAAAATTTCTTATGGCGGATTATCTAAATCAAGAGAAAATTTAGATGGCATCTCTATTGGGGCTTTTGAAATGGCACAATTTTGTTCTTTTTACCATAAGAATAAAAATCCTAGTATCACAGTTACAGAATTACCATTTGTTACTAATGTCAGTTTGGCAAAGATTGCTAAAATATATCAACAAGTTAATCAACATCCAATTGTGGTGAAAGATTTGGCACGTTGGAATGCAACATTATTGATGCCAACCCCAATGCCACAATACAGTATTGTGAGTAAGAGTGATCCATTGAAATCATTGTCTGATTTTAAAGGTTTAAGAGTACGTGGTCCGGGTGGAATAATGAGTGTTTTAGCGAAGTTGGGCGCCATTAAGACTGGCGTTCCGTTCTCTGAAGTGCGTCAAGCTATGGACTCTGGCGTGATTGATGCCGCTTCATTTGCTCCTCATGCACATTTAGCAACCAAGGATTATAAAGTTAGTAAATGGGCAACTACCAATTTAAATCTTGGTTCTGCTAATTGCCCTGTTGTGGTTAATACTCAAGCACTTAATAAACTTTCAGAAGATCATAGAAAGGCATTACTAGGATCGGTTGACGAGGCATTGGAGCACTATGTTAATCATTACAATAATAAAACTACAGGTGATTACGAAAAAGCCATCCGTGACCAAGGGTTAACATTAGTCACTTTTAATGCTTCGCAACAAAAAAAATTAAATCAACTTGCTGAATCGGTACGTCAAGAATGGGTCAAAAAATATAGTAAGAAATTTGATTCCAAAGCATTGTTTGATTTCACTGAAGCATTGTTTAAGCAAAATTAATGTCAGACAACAGCGATATATTAATTGATCACTCTTTACTTAGTAAGAGTGATCAATTATTTTTTAAGATCGAATCTATCTTTACATTGATTAGTGGCTTTATCATTTTTGCATTGGTTTTTTTATCTGTTGCTAATGTATTAGGTCGTTGGTTTTTTTCGTTTCCAGTTGATGGTTATATTGATTGGATAGAGCAATCAATGGCTTTTTTTGCGTTTTTAGGAATCGCCTTTGTACAACGACAAGGGGCGCATATTCGTATGGAGATGTTAATTTCAAAACTACATGGACGTTTTTTATGGGTTGGAGAATTAACGTCAGTATTTCTTATGTTATTCGTAACTTTGGTGCTAATTTATGGATCTTTTTTGCACTTTTTAAGAGCTTATCAGTTAGGCGATTCTTCGTTGGATATAGATTTACCAACTTGGCCTGCTAAATTAGTTGTTCCTGTAGCACTAACTTTGATGGCTATACGTTTATTACTTCAAATATGGGCATATATAATTGCTATTAAGAATAATAGTAAAGTACCTGTTGCCCTGCCTATAATCAAAGACGCTACCAAAAGTGCTGCCGAAGAAGCAAAAACCGTCATGTCCAAATCATGATTGACTATTTAATGCAACTGGATCATACCAGTATTGGGATTTGGGTTAGCATGTTAATGTTATTACTGGTAATTTTAGGAGTTAGAGTGGCATTTGCTGCTGCTGCCGCTGGTTTTATTGGCTTATTATGGATTTTTTCAATACGTATGGATTTTGAAAAAGCTTTTATTGTAACAGTCAAAATGGTTGGCACAATTCCACATTCCAAAGTTTCCACCTTAGCTTTATCATTAATTCCTACTTTTATCCTGATAGGGTTTTTGGCATATCATGCTGGGTTAACCAAGTCATTGTTTATGGCGGCAAAACGTTGGGTTGGTTGGCTGCCTGGCGGAATGGGTGTGGCAACTGTTTTTGCTTCTGCAGGTTTTGCTGCTGTTTCTGGCGCATCAATTGCTACTGCTGCGGTATTTTCTAAGATAGCTATACCAGAAATGCTTAAGTTAGGATACAACAAGTGCTTTGCTGCCGGCGTGGTTGCCGCTAGTGGCACTCTAGCATCGTTAATTCCTCCATCGGCTATATTGGTTATTTATGCCATTATTGTTGAACAAGATGTTGGGATTTTGCTGATGGCTGGTTTATTACCTGGGATTGCCTCTGCTGTTATTTATGCAATACTTACCATTTTACTTGCTAAAACCAGAAATAATTTTGCGCCGCCTGTAAAAGGATATAGCTGGAAACAGCGTTTTGAATCTCTGCCAGCGACCTTGCCGATTTTTTTTGTAGTTGGTATTATTATTGTTTGTATTTATGGCGGTGTTGGCACACCAACAGAGGCAGGTTCTTTGGGTGCTTTTGTTATTTTTTGTATAGCAATATACAAGGGAATGAAATTCAGTGGTTTAAAAAAATCACTTCTAGAAACAGCAAAATTAACAGTAACGATTTTCACCATTATTTGGGGTGTATTAATTTATGTTAGGTTTTTAGGCTTTGCTGAATTGCCTGATGCTTTCTCAAATTGGATTAGCAGCTTAGATCAAAACCCAATGGTTATTTTGATATTAATATTATTGGCTTATGCCGTATTAGGTATGTTTATGGATGCAATTGGAATGTTATTATTAACATTGCCGATTGCCTATCCAGCAGTGATAGCATTAAATGGCGGCGAATATGTTAGTGCTGCAGACTCTGCTTTTGGTATATCAGGGGCAGGTTGTGCTATTTGGTTTGGCATTATTGTTGTTAAAATGGCAGAACTGTGTTTAATTACACCGCCCATTGGGCTTAACTGTTTTGTTGTTGCAGGAGTTCAAAAAGAGTGTTCCGTACAAGATGTATTTAGAGGCGTTACACCCTTTTTTATTGCTGATATTATTACCATTGGCCTGCTTATCGCCTTACCTGGAATAGTATTATGGTTACCAACCTTAATGGGAATATAGATAAAAAACACTATTTTCTCTAATACGCTTTAACAACAAATGCCAAAGCTAACTAATTAAATAATTAAAGTAGGCGGCAAACTACCACTGAATTTTATTTGTTAAATTAGAGTTTAATTTCTCCATTGGCATAGGTGATAACTTTAATCTATTTGTCTTTTATATGATGTCCGCCCTTTTTTCTGCTGGCTTGATCTTGTTCGATGAAGATTGATTTTGGAGTTATTTTAACTTTAGTAGAAAGGAGTAAATTTAGGCTATAGATGTGAAGTTTTAACCTTGCCAGAGTGCGAAGTTTTTAGTTTTACTTCTACATAAGTTTGGCATGTGGGTACAAAAATAATAAATTATAAGCTATAATAGTAGAGATTTTATTTA
>CAKMYR010000049.1 GCA_929200175.1 uncultured Gammaproteobacteria bacterium | reverse complement strand
GCTTCAATAAAACTTTTAAATAAAGGATGGCCATAGCGAGGATTTGAAGTAAATTCTGGATGAAACTGACAAGCAATAAACCAAGGATGATCTTTAATTTCAATAATTTCAATTAAGTTATCGGCTGATTTACCAGCAATTACTAAATTTGTTGATTTAATTTTTTTGACTAATTCATTATTAATCTCATAACGATGACGATGACGTTCATTAATAATATCTTTTTGGTAAATTGCTTTAGATTTAGTATTATCAGCTAAAAAACATTCTTGTTCGCCAAGGCGCATACTATTGCCAAGATCTGATTTTTCTCCTCTAATTTGTACTCCTTTATATCTATCTTGCCATTCGGTTATTAAAGCTACTATCGGGTACGGGGTATTTATATTAAACTCTGTACTATTAGCATTTGCCATATTAGCTATATTGCGAGCGTATTCAATGATTGCAATTTGCATTCCTAAACAAATACCTAAATAAGGAATATTGTTTTCACGGGCATATTGAGTGGTAATAATTTTACCTTCAATACCACGATTACCAAAACCTCCAGGAACTAATATAGCATCTATGTTATCAAAACAATCAACACCATTTTTTTCAATATTTTCTGAATCAAAATAATGAATATTTACCTTAGTTTGAGTATGTGCGCTGGCATGAATTAAAGCTTCAGATAAAGATTTATATGATTCTGTAAGATTCATATATTTCCCTACCATAGCTATATCTACACTATTTTTTAAATTTTCTAATTTATAAATAAAATCATCCCATTCACAAAAATCTACCTTCTCACAATCAATTGATAACTTATCGATTATAGTATTTCCTAATCCTTGTTCATTCAATAACTTTGGAACTTTGTAGATATTATCAACATCTAAAGATATAAATACTTCATCATCTCTTACATTAGAAAATAAAGCTATTTTTTTTCGCGCTATATCTGTAAGCTCTTTTTCAGATCTACAAATTAAAATATCAGGCTGGATACCAATATTTCTAAGCTCTTTAACAGAATGTTGAGTTGGCTTTGTTTTTAATTCTCCAGAAACTTTGATATAAGGCAATAAAGTAAGATGAATAAATAAAGTACTTTTATTATCAAGATCAAGTCCAATCTGACGAATAGCCTCTATAAATGGTAAAGATTCAATATCTCCAACCGTTCCTCCAATTTCTATTAAAGCAACATCAGCTCCAACTGTCCCTTTTTTAGTTAGGCGTTTAATTTCATCGGTAATATGAGGAATAATTTGTACTGTTGATCCTAAGTAATCACCTTTACGCTCACTAGAAATTACATTTTTATATACACGTCCGGCAGTAAAATTATTTTTTCTGCTAAATTTTTTACCAGTAAAACGCTCATAATGCCCTATATCTAAATCAGTCTCAGCACCATCTTCGGTAACAAAAACCTCACCATGCTGAAATGGACTCATAGTTCCAGGATCCACATTAATATATGGATCTAGCTTTAACATAGTAGTATTTATGCCTCTAGATTCTAAAATTGACGCTATCGATGCCGAGACTATTCCTTTGCCTAATGAAGAAACTACTCCGCCTGTAATAAAAATATATTTTGTTGCCATTAATAACTAACAAAGTTTAAAGTACAATAATACCTTATACATAATTTTAAAAATATCAAAGATAAATTTATTTACTATATTTAGCTATTTTTTTGTATATTGACTTAACGCTTTATAAGATAAAATAATATTTCATCTGTACTAAACTGGTTATCAATGCAAATTAAAAATTTCTTTTATAATTTAACTTTTTATCTAAAACCACACACAGCTAAACTTATATTTACTGCTGTAATGATTATGTTGGCTACTTTGTTAGAAACTTCAATTCCTGAAATAGCTGGAAGAATTGTTGATGAATTATTTATTAATCAGCGCAATCAAAAAACAGCACTAATATATGCCTTAGTTTTATTTGTTATTATTTTAATGAGTTCCCTTTTTGCAATTAGCGCAACCGCAGCTAGTTCATGGGTTTCTAATAAAGTCATATCTGATTTAAGAATTGATATGTTTGCTAAATTATTAAGACTACCAAAAGCATACTTTGACAAAAATCCAAGCGGCGTGATTTTATCAAAACTAACCTTTAATGTTGAGCAAATCTCTAATGTAATTTCAGTTATGTGGTTAGATTTCCTTAAATCTTTTGTTGCTGTTATTTTTTTGATAAGTTATTTATTTTATAAAAATTTTCAACTTAGTTTAGTTATATTCATTTTATTACCACTGATTTATATTGCAGTAAAATTATCTTCAAAATTAATTCGTAAATCGTCAAAAAAAGTCCAAAAATCTATGGGTTATATAACTCATTTACTAAATGAAAATGTAGCTGGTAATTCCATTATAAAAATTCATAATGCGCAACAACAAGAAGCTCATAAATTTAACAACTTTATAAAAAATATACGCAGTCAAAAATTTAAAGTTGATATGGCTACAGCCTTTAATACTGGATTTGTCAATATTTTAATTGGAGGAGCATTAGGGTTTGTAGTTTATTTATCATCAACTAACTTAGCTATGAGTGCTGGACAATTTTTATCATTTTTTGCAGCAATGAGCATGTTAGTTAAGCCATCTAAAAATCTAATAAATATGAACAAACAATTGCAATCAGCTATAGCTGCAGAAAAAGCTGTATCCAAATTACTTAAAGAAAAAGAAGAAATTAATAATGGCACAAAAATATTAAAAGAATTAAAAGGTGTTATTAAATTTAATAATGTATCTTTTTCTTATTTTGATAAAAAACCTGTACTTAATAATATAAATCTAACTATTAATGCAGGCCAAACTATAGCTTTAGTAGGATCTACAGGTAGTGGAAAAACTACGATTATTCAATTATTAGCTAAATTTTACTTAATTACAGATGGATTAATAACTATTGATGATATTGATATAAATGAAATTGAAACAAATTCACTACGATCTAAAATTTCTTTCGTTGAACAAAATATTCGTTTATTTAATGATACTATTAGAGATAATATTGCACTAGGTAAAACTAATACAATAAATGACGATCAAATTATAAATGCTGCTAAAGCAGCCAATGCAGAGCATTTTATAGATCAATTAGACAACAAATTCTATACAGAAATTGGTGAAGATGGTGTTAAATTATCTGGCGGGCAACGTCAACGCTTAGCAATAGCAAGGGCAATAGCTAAAAATAGTGATATTTTAATACTAGATGAAGCAACTTCAGCTTTGGATTCTACAACTGAAAATAAAGTACAACAAGCTATTGATAATCTGCAAGAAAATAAAACTACAATTATTATAGCTCATCGTTTAAGTACTATTAAAAAAGCAGATAAAATTATTGTTTTAGACAAAGGATGTATTGTAGAAGAAGGAACGCATCAAGAATTGATAGCTAAAAATAAAGAATATAAAAAACTTTATAAAAATCAATTCAAAGATTAATAAATATTAAATTTTATTATTAATTATTTTACAAATTAATTTTAAAAAAGGAGTTTATTTAGTATTTTTATAATCAATTTTATCTTTTATGTTATACATAAAAACTAATGTTAAAACATTGATAACAAACCATAATAGCTTACTTCCTAAATGAACTGCTATAATCGGATTATATAAAATAGCCAAAACAATCAATATGCTTATTCTAATATCAAAATTACCTTGATAAATTGCTATTGCATAGTAAATAATTGAAACAAAAAATAATATTTTTAATAAGATATAAAATAAATATGGGAAAGGCAATAATGCTAATCCGACAGCTATACAACAAGCAAAAAATAAATTATTAGCCATTTTAATTATAAAATAATTAATGCTTAATAACTATCATTTTATGTTCTAACATATCGTGCATTGTATAACCAATCCCACCTATTCCATAACCAGAATGTTTACGTCCAGCAAAAGGCATCCAATCACTTCTAAAAGTAGTATGGTCATTTATCATAACTGCAGAAGCATTTAGTTTTTTAGCTGTATTAATAGCAACTGTGATATTATCGCTAAAAACACTTGCTTGAAAAGCAACATCTAGACTATTTGCTTTACTAATAGCTTGATTGATATCTTTATAGGAATATAAACAAATCACCGGAGCAAAAATCTCCATAGTAGAAACTTTAGAGTTTTTATTAGGATTTATTAGTACGCTTGGTTTGTAACAATTCTTACCTATGCGCTCACCTCCAGTAACCAGTGTAGCTCCTTCTTCAATTGCTTCTTTCACCCATTCTTCTACCCTATCTACTTCTCTAGCAGAAATTAATGGACCAACATCTGTATTTTCATAAATAGCATCTCCAACTACTAATTTATCAACTATTTTGGCAATTTTTTTAGCAATGTGTTGTATTTTATCCTCTGATATAAAAATTCTTTGTGCCGACACACAAACTTGACCAGCATGATAGAATCCAGATTTAACTATACCTTCAACAAAATTATCAATATCTTTATATTCATCAAAAATAATAGGAGCTAATCCTCCATGCTCAAGAGCACAACGAACTCCAGGAGCAAGCTTAGATTTTAAATACCAACCAACTCTTGCTGAGCCAATAAAACTAAAAAAAGCTACTCTTTTATCTGTTACTAATTTTTCAGAATTTTCAATATTAGTAAGTGCAACTTGTAGTAAGTTTTTTTCCAATCCAGATTTAAAAACTAACTCTGCAAAACGCAAACAACTAAGAGGAGTTTGTTCAGCTGGTTTTATAATAATAGGACATCCTGTAGCAATAGCCGGAACAACTTGATGCACAATTAAATTAAGCGGATGATTAAATGCACTTACAGCTACTACAATACCAATTGGTTCCATTGTAGTAAATGCTAAACGATCATCGCTTGCCTTAGTTAGCCCCATTGGGATTTCTTCCCCTTTAATATTTCTAATGCTAGCAATAGCTATATGAACTCCGTCTATAGCACGAGATACTTCTACTTTTGCATCTTTAATAGGTTTTCCACCTTCATTGGCAATTAATTTTGCTAAATCATCAGCTTCTGCTTGCATTGCTAAAGCCAATTTTTGTAAAATAGCTATTCTTTTATGTGCTGGTAATGGTCCTTTTTCATGGAGTGATTTTGCAGTTGACAACATATTATCAACTTGCTTAGCATCATGCATATCTAAACTTGCAATAACTTCATCGCTATAAGCCTGTTTAACTATTAGTTTATCCATAAAAATTATTTTCCCTTAAAAGAGTTTTATTTTTTTTGAAGTATTTTATTTTCCCTATAATCAACAGGAACATCAATGATATGAACTCCTTTTTGTTCAAAGCATTTCTTTATTAATCCAACAAATTCATCTGTACTTTTAACTTTATGTCCTGTTGCTCCATAACTCTTTGCATATTCCACAAAATCAGGATTATTATATTCAAGACCATAGTTGTCTAATCCTTCTCCTTCTTGCTTCCAACGAATCATTCCATATGCGCTATCAGTTATAATTAAAACAACAATATTTAAATTCATTCGCACTGCAGTCTCTATTTCTTGCGAATTCATCATAAAGCCACCATCACCACAGACTGCCATGGTTTGACGATCAGGATACAATAAAGCACAAGTTATCGCAGCAGGTAAGCCTGCACCCATAGTAGCTAAAGCGTTATCTAATAGTACTGTATTTGGTTTATATGTATGATAATGCCTAGCAAACCATATTTTATACATGCCATTATCCAATGAAATAATTCCATCTCTATTAACAGCTCTTCTAACATCAGCTACAATTCTTTGCGGCAACAAAGGATAAGAATCATCATCATCTTTATTATGAATAGATTCTTTTATTTTTTCTCTGACTTTAACTAATCTTGAATTATTAATTAATTTACCTGATAATTTTTTAGTTAAACGCTTAATAGTAGTTCCAACATCTCCAATAATTTCTAATTGTGGAAAATACACTTGATCTACATAGGCGGAATTAAAATTAATATGAATAACTTTTTTCCCATCTTTTTCCATAAAAAATGGTGGTTTTTCAACCACATCATGTCCTATATTTATAATTAAATCAGCCATTTTAATTGCATTATGAAGAACATCAGATTCAGATAAGGCCGCTGTACCTAAAAATAATGGATTTTCACAACTAACTACACCTTTACCCATTTGGGTATTAAAAAATGGAATATTGGTTTTAACAATAAAATCTTTCATAATATTAAACAAGTTCTTACGGTTAGCTCCTGCACCAATTAATACTAAAGGTTGTTTTGCTTTTTTAATAATTTCTGCTGCTACTTCTATTGATTTTTCATCAGCATCTGGCCTAAGAATATCATGTACTTCAAAAACATGATGGTCTTTAACTTCTTCTTTGGCTACATCTTCTGGTAATTCTAAATGAACAGCCCCAGGTCTTTCTTCCTCTGCAATACGAAATGCATTACGCACTAATGAAGCAATTTTTCTGCTATCTACAATTTGTTTAGATGATTTAGTTATTGGTTTCATCATTCTTACAATATCTACAATTTGAAATCTGCCTTGTTTATTTGCATTAATTGGTTTTTGCCCAGTTATCATTAACATAGGCATAGCTCCTAATTGGGAATATGCAGCTCCAGTAACAAAGTTAGTAGCTCCTGGTCCTAAAGTTGATAAACAAACCCCTGTTTTACCAGTCATTCTCCCGTAAGTAGCAGCCATAAATGCTGCGGCTTGCTCATGACGAGTAAGGACAAATTTTATTTTAGAATTTTTTAAAGAATCTAAAAAGTCTAAATTTTCTTCGCCAGGAATACCAAAAATATACTCGACGTTTTCGTTTTCTAATGCTTTTATAAAAAGATCTGATGCTTTCATATTATTTTTTATTGTTGTTATTGGTTGGATAAATGTCACTCATTAAAATAGATCCCCCATTATTTTGAACTATACGAACGTGGGATCTGTTTAATTCTCTTGGCTCTTTTACTCCACAAGAGTGGGAGATTATTTCTACTGCCTTATTTATATTTTTTACATAATTAGCTACTTTTGTAGCTTTATCTTCAGGATTAAGCCCTTTTTGTAATCTTTTATTGTGAGTTGTAATTCCTGTAGGACAGGTATTTTTATTACATTTAAGTGCTTGAATACATCCTATTGAAAACATAAACCCTCTTGCTGAAGTTATAAAATCAGCTCCTGCACATAAAGCCCAAGCTACTTGTGAAGGAGTAACTAATTTACCAGAAGTTATTACTTTAATACGATTTTTTAAATTATGTTTTTCTAATTTATTAACAACCAAAGGTAAAGTTTCTTTAATTGGCAAACCAACGTCATCTAAAAGAGAAGTAGGAGCAGCTCCAGTACCTCCGTCGCCACTATCAATTGTTATAAAATCTGGAGCATAACTAAGTCCGCGTTTATTAATTTCTATAAAAAAATCATCTAGCCAATCAAATGAACCAATAACCGATTTAAAGCCAGTTGGTTTTTTTGTTATTTTTCTTACATGATTTATCATTTCAATTAAGTCTGATGCTGAGTTTATATTAGTATGACGATTAGGAGAAATTGAGTCTTCTCCAGTTTTAATGCCTCTAATGTTTGCAATTTGTTCTGTAACTTTAGCTCCTGGTAAAATTCCTCCTTTGCCGGGCTTTGCTCCTTGACTCATTTTAATTTCAAACATTTTTACTTTTTTGTGAGCTGCTATCTCAATTAATTTTTCATCACTTAAATTACCATCTAAATCACGAACGCCATATTTAGCTGTACCAATTTGAAAAACTAAATCAGCACCACCTTCTAAATGATAAGGACTAAGACCGCCCTCTCCAGTGTTATACCAACATCCAGCCATCCTAGCTCCATTAGAAAAGGCAAGTACTGCAGGTTTTGAAATAGCGCCAAAACTCATACCTGATATATTAAGTATTGATTTAGCGTCATAAGGAATATCGCAATAATCTTTGCCAATAACTACATTTTTAGTAGCAACAGCATCTTCATCTAATGTAGGAAAAGGGCAATTTACAAAAATTGCAGTACCTGTTATGCTTAGATTATTTGTAGAACCAAAAGCAGATGTAGTATTTAGATTATTAGAAGCTTTG
The DNA here is from genome assembly GCA_929200175.1 of uncultured Gammaproteobacteria bacterium. GTDB lineage: Bacteria > Pseudomonadota > Gammaproteobacteria > PS1 > Pseudothioglobaceae > CAKMYR01. The sequence goes on along the minus strand of CAKMYR010000049.1, from coordinate 315 downwards.
TGAATCCATGTACGATCAGCACGATTAAATGGCATTTCTTCTCTATCCATAGAAAAAAAGTACTGACGAAAAAATTCACCCAAAGAAGAAAATATATAACGAAAATGACCTATAACTGGATAATTTTTTAAAATAGCATTTTTATTCTGGGTAATATCAATAATGAATACTATTACTATGGTCAAAATTATCAAACCAATTACGAAAATAAATAAAGTTGATAATATTTCTAAAATTGGCGTAGCGGTTTTGACTACATCAATTATTTGTTCATTCATATTTTTTATGTGATTGTATTTACGCTACTTATTATAC
>CAKMYR010000048.1 GCA_929200175.1 uncultured Gammaproteobacteria bacterium | reverse complement strand
AGTTTAGCTGCTGCAATTGTTTATTCTACTAGGAAAGATCAAGCTAAAGATAGCCCTATACCGCAAGAAAAATTAATTGAATTAATCGCAAATAAAAATAGCAAAAAGTAGAATAAATAGCTATAATGTTACTAATTAAAATATGGGGATGATATGGATTCGACGAGGGGTTGGATCTAGAAAAGGCATGTCGAGGAGCAAGGATAACTCGTAAAATAATCTTTGAAAAAATAGTTGCAAACGAAGACAACTACGCTTTAGCAGCTTAATGCTAACCATTACTTGATGGTTGTCTGTGCTATTAAGATAGTGGTCGACTTACAGACTCGCTAAAATTATTGCTTTTAGGGTAATTTAGTTAAATTTTACTAAAATCGCATCAGTATCCCTGTTGGTCGGGTGGCTGATGTTAAACTAATAGACCTAACTAAACATGTAGAATTTTTTAGTGAAGGTTTTCGGACGCGGGTTCAAATCCCGCCATCTCCACCAATTTATTGGTTATGCTAGCTTATTTTTAAGTTTTCTGCTGGAGTTCTAGCTTTAATACTAAGGGCATGTAGTTCTCCAGTTGCAAATTCATCTTTCATAATACCAAGTACCATTTTTTGTCTTTGAAGCATAGTTAAGCCATCAAAAGTTGGTGATATTATTAAAGCAGAGCAATTACAGCCATCGCCCTCCATAGTAATTTCACAGTCTTTAATATTTGTTTTTAGTTTTGATTTTATTTGTTCTAAAGTCATTTTTATTTTATTATTTAAGATTATAAATTATTCACTATTGCCATGTCTTACATCATTACCATGCGCTACATAAACTACATATTGGCAGATATTTTTAGCATGATCACCAACTCTTTCAATCGAGCGTGCACACCACATAACCTTTAATATATCTTCAATATTTTTTTTATCTTCAATTAAGCAATTTGTAAGTAATAGATTTAAATCAGCAAATTCATTATCAAGAGTAGAATCCATTTGTACTACTTTAGTAGCTTTATCTACATCTAGTCTAGCATAACAATTAAGTGCGCTAGATAGCATATTTATCGCATTTTTAGCTAGCTTTTTTAAGCCAGTATAAAACTTTGTTGTTTTAATATTAATTTTTAACTCTGATGCAAATTTAGCTATTTTTTGACTTTCATCACCAATTCTTTCTAAATCTGTAACAATTTTAATAACTGCAAATACATTTCTTAAATCAATTGCCGCTGGTTGTCTTCTGGCAATAACATTGGAGCAACCCTCATCTATTTCAACTTCCATAGCGTTTACTTTAAAGTCGTTCTTAGAAATATTTTGAGCTTTAACTATCTCGCCTTTTAATAAACTATCAGTAGCACCTTTAAAATGCTCTTCTACTAGGCCTCCCATAGATAGTACTTGCAATCTTAATTGCTCTAATTCATCATTGTATTCTTTTGATATATGTCCTTGTTGTATATTCATAATTTTATCCAAATCTTCCTGTTATATAGTTTTCAGTTAATTCATGTACTGGATTAGTAAATACTGTATTAGTATCATTTACTTCAACTAGTCTACCTAAATGAAAATAAGCTGTTCTATCAGATATTCTAGCAGCTTGCTGCATTGAATGAGTTACAACAGCAATAGTATATGAAGATTTAAGCTCGTACATTAATTCTTCAATAGTAGCAGTTGCTATTGGATCTAATGCTGAAGTTGGTTCATCCATTAAAATAACTTCTGGTTTAATTGCTATTGTGCGCGCAATACAAAGCCTTTGTTGTTGACCGCCTGATAAACTGGTGCCGGCTTTTGATAAACAATCTTTGGTTTCTTTCCATAATCCTGCTTTAGTTAGACTTTCTTCTACTATATCATCTAATTCTGAGCTATTGCGTACTAATCCGTGTAATTTAGGACCGTAGGCGACATTATCATAAATAGATTTAGGAAATGGATTAGGTTTTTGAAAAACCATTCCAACACTTGCTCTTAATATTACTGGATCAATATTTTTTGAATGAATATTTTCTCCGTCTAATTTTATATCGCCATCAACAACACACTCTTCTATCATATCATTCATGCGATTAAAACATCTTAATAAAGTTGATTTTCCGCATCCTGATGGTCCAATCATCGCCATAATTTGATTTTTAGCAATATCAAAACTTACATTAAAAATAGATTGTACATTTTTATGATAATATACATTTACTTTGCGGCAGCTAATTTTAATATTCTCTTCTAGCAAGGGATTACCAGATGTTTGATCTAATTCTTGCGTTAAATTTTGTTTAATATCTTTCATAGTTATTGTTTGTTTTCAAATTTTTTGCGTAAAATTATAGCGGACAAATTCATTAAAAATAAAAATACTAACAATACCACAATAGCAGCTGAAGTCAGAGCAATAAAGGCTCTTTCTGGAGAATCTGCCCAAATAAATATTTGCACAGGTAGCACAGTAGCAGGATCAAAAAATGATTGAGGGACATCTGCTACAAATGCAACCATTCCAATCATTAAAAGCGGGGCTGACTCACCTAATGCTTGCGCCATGCCAATAATAGATCCAGTTAAAATACCCGGCATTGCAAGCGGGATTACATGGTGGGTAATAACTTGCATTTTAGATGCTCCTAGTCCAAGAGCTGCTTCTCTAATAGATGGCGGTACTGATTTTATAGCTACCCGAGTAGAAATAATAATTACAGGCAATGTCATTAAGCTAAGCACTAAACCTCCAGCAATAGGCGCTGAGCGCGGAATCCCAAAAAAATTAATATAAATAGCCAAACCTAAAATACCAAAAACAATAGAAGGTACCGCAGCTAGATTGTTAATATTAACTTCAATTATATCTATCCAGTAATTTTTTGGCGCAAATTCTTCTAAATAAATCGCAGCTCCCACTCCTATTGGAAAACTAAGCAATAAGGTTATTAACATTGTATAAAAAGAGCCTTTTAATGCCCCTAAAATACCAGCTTGCTCTGGCTCTCTTGAATCACTATTGGTTAAGAAATTGATATTTAATTTACTATCTATTTTGTCTTTGGCTTGTAAAGATTTAATCCAGTTTATTTGAAAATCTTTAACACGGCGCTCGCTTTCGGGGGCATTTTCATCAATCAAACCTTTAATAAAACTATCAATATCATCATCAGTTAATAGCCAAATAGATTTAGTGTCGCCTATGATTTTTGGATTATCAATAACTAAATCTCTTAATTTATATTGTGCGCCAGAGCTAACAAATTTTCTTAATATTCTTTTTTGCTTTCTTGCTTTTACCTCTGGAAATAATTTATAGAGTGAATTATTAATAAGTTTTTGATAATTAGCGTTAAATAATTCTTCTTTTGAATAACTGCTCTTTTCTTCAAGATTTAGATATTTAGGCGCAAAATCAATATCTAATTCAACATAAGATTGGGTAAATACTGGCAAACATTTACTAACTATGTCAAATAATAAAAATAATAAAAAAGTAAGACTTAAAGTAATTGAAAATATCCCATAAAACTTAAATCTTCTTTCTTTTGCATAACGCTTTTTTAAATTAGCACTTACAAGTTTAGTAGTATTACTCATATTGCTCTCTGTATTTTCTAACAATGTATAAGGCGATTACATTAATTATTAAAGTGGTTACAAACAAACTTAATCCTAAAGCAAAAGCCGCTAAAGTTTTCACATTATCAAACTCTTGATCTCCTGTTAATAAAACCACAATTTGAGTAGTGATAGTAGTAACAGTATCTAATGGATTTGCAGTTAAATTAGCTGCCACCCCAGCAGCCATTAGAACAATCATAGTTTCGCCAATAGCTCTTGATATAGCTAATAAAAACCCCCCAACTATCCCCGGAAGAGCAGCTGGAATTATAACTCTCCAAACTGTTTCTGATTTGGTTGCTCCCATTGCTATTGAGCCATCTACAATAGAGTTTGGAACAGTAGATATTACATCATCTGAAATAGATAAAATAAAAGGCACTATCATAGTTCCCATAACTAAGCCTACAGCTAATGCAGATTCTGTTGATATTGTGATATTAGCGATAATTTCAATATCTAAGCTTATCCCTAATTCTTTTAGAAAAACGCAAAAATCTCTAATTGCAGGCCCAATAGTAAGGGCTGCAAAAAATCCGTAAACTACTGTTGGAATCCCAGCTAATATTTCTAATAAAGGTTTTGCTATAGAGCGAAATTTTGGGGTTGCATATTTTGCTAAATAAATAGCAGATATTAGCCCAAGAGGCGCAGCTACGAGCATAGCAATAAAAGATATAAAAACAGTACCCCAAAATAATGGTACAGCGCCAAATGCTCCTGAATTGCCAGTTTGTCCTTCTCTTATAGCTATTTGAGGCGACCAATTAGTGCTAAATAAAAATTCAAAAATAGATATTTGAGAGAAAAACTCAAGTGACTCAAATAACACCGATACAATAATGCCTATAGTTGTTAAAATAGCGATTAAAGCACAAGATAATAATAAATAAGTAATTAATTTTTCTACTTTATTACGAGCTTTTGTATTAGGAGTAATAAAAAAATAAACGACTAAAAAGCTTAAAATTGCTATTGAAATTACACTAATACATTTAAGTATTAAGCTATTATTTTTATATTCAATAAATAGATTAGCAGCTTGATTATTGATTGATGATGAATCATTTAAATTATAAAAATCAGAGTTAGCAATGTTATAGATTTTATTAAGAGTTAATTCTAAGCTTTCTTTATCTAAAATTTGTAATTCTTGGATTTTTGATACGATAATACCTGAGATTGCATTTAACTCAAAAATTGACCAAATAATAAATATAGTTAATGCTGGCATTAAGGTCCAGATTGCAGTTAAATAACCATAATAACTTGGTAACGAATGAATGTTAGTAGTAGAAGATGTATGCCATAACTTTGCTCTTCTTTGCGCTAAGAGAAAGGCTGCTAAAACACTTATACATAGGATTATAGTGAGATCTAAGTTATTCATACTATAAAAAACTACATTTCCAATTTAACAGAATTTAAAGCATCATTACTATATTTTTTTAGTTTATTTATTGGAAGAGGGATAAGTCCTTTATCAGTTAAATACCCTTCTTCTCCAATAGTTGATTCATTTACAAATTCAGCAATAAATTTATTAATGCCTTTTATTTTATCTCTATGAGAATTTTTAATATAAAAATATAATGGACGAGATATCGGATATTCTCCGCTTGTAATTTTTTCAAAAGTAATAGGATTATTATTAATTTTAGCTCCTTTTACCTTATCAGAATTTTGATCTAAAAAAGAAAATCCAAAAATACCTAAAGTATTTATTTCATTAGATAGTTTAGAGATAATTAAATTATCATTTTCTCCCATTTCTATATAGCGCCCATCTTCACGAATAGTATGGCAAAGTTTTATGTATTTTTCTTTATTTTTCTTTTTTAGTTGTTTAATAAAACTATATTCTTTACAGCCACCTTCTAATGCTAATTCTTGTAGGGCATCGCGAGTACCTGAAGTTGGCGGAGGCCCTAGGATTTTGATTTTAACAGCAGGAAGCTTTGCGTTAATTTGATTCCAATGAGTGTATGGATTTTTAATGAAATTTATTTTTTTAGCATTTTGATCAATGTTTGCTGGCACTTTTGCTGCGAGTGCAAGATATAAATCTTTTATAGTTAAATCAAAAGTAAGGCCATCTTTAGAGTTTGCTATTGCAATGCCATCAAATCCAATCAATACTTCAGTAATATCAGTTACTCCATTATCAAGGCATTTTTGAAATTCTTTTTCTTTAATACGGCGTGATGAGTTCACTATGTCTGAAGAATCAATTCCATTACCTTTACAGAATAATTTAATTCCTCCACCAGATCCAGTAGCTTCAACTTTAGGGGTTGGAAATTTTGTTTTTTTACCAAATGTTTCTGCAACTACAGTAGAAAAAGGAAATACAGTTGATGAGCCAACAATCTCAATATAATCACGAGCTAAAGACAAATTATAAAAAAGGCTTAATATTGTAAATACTAATATTTTTTTCATTGTTAAATTATTTTATTGGTTTCAAACTCGGTCAGTATAAAATTAAATTGTTACAGAAATATTACAATTTAGTACTTGCTTTATTTATATAATTTTTAAAAACTAGACTAAAAATTGAGCCTTGATTTGTAGTGCTTTTAATGATTAATTTACCATCATTTTTTTTAATTGCTTTAGCTACAATTGATAACCCTAAGCCATGACCTTTAATATGACTATTTGTATTTATACGATAAAAAGGCTCGGTAAGATTATTAATGATAGATTCATCTATGCCTTTACTGCGATCAATTACTTCAAAACAAGCTTTATCTTCCTTAACAGACCAACAAATATTAATAATTCCTTTTTTATTACTATATTTAATCGCATTTTCAATTAGATTAAAAATAGCGATGTATATGTGAGATTTATTTGCCAAAATAGTTATATCTTTATTAATATTAATCTTAATATCTTGTTCTATATTAATAGATTTTTTAATGTTTTCAATGGCTTTATGCGTGATGTTATTAATATCAATTGTTTTATGATTTATTGAATTAGAATAACCATCTTCAAGCCCTGAAAGCTCAAGTAAACTAGAGACCAAAGAGCTCATATGTTTAGTGCTTTCATAGGCGTTACTAATCATTAATTTAGTTTCTTTATCTAGTTTGTGATTTTGGTTTAATGTCTCTAAATAGCAACTTACAACAGTTAATGGAGTTCTTAATTCATGGGAGGCATTAGCTATAAATGTATTTCTTAATTCGTTTAGTCTTACTTTATCAGAGATATTATGAATGCTTATAACTCTACTATCTTTGTTTAGTTTAGATATAGCTAGCGTTAATATAGTATTTTTGTCAGTAGGAGATTGCATTTCAAATTCATTGTATTTTGGGCTGGCAAGTATTTCGGAAAATTTATTTAGTCTAATTATGTTGTTAATTCTTAAACCTATATCTTTTTTGCGATTAAGCCCAAGAATTTTAGAAGAGTCTGCACTAATCCATTGCATTTCATTGTTGCTATTTACAATAATTGTAGGATAGGGAAAAGATCTTAGGATTTCATTAAGACGGACCACTAGTTTTTTGTATTGTTTTTTTGTATTAATTTGCTGATTTTTTAGTTTAACTATATGGCTTACTACTCTTCCCCAAGCGCCACTACCAAATGGTGCTTTTTCTATTTTTGTGCCAGCTGCAAGCCAATTATTTAAATCAAACAACTTTGAAAGTAGCCAAATTATGTAAAAAGATAGAAAAAATAATAATGATTGAAAGTAATAACCAATCAAAATACCGATTATTTGCGACCAAACAATAATCCAAAATAGGCGTAATTTTTCTTTTTTATTTGAGTCCATTTAATTTATATCCCCATCCTCTTACTGTATTTAATAGATTGCAATTATTTTTGATAAGGATTTTTCTAATTCTTGAAACACAAACATCAACTGCTCTAGGTGTTATATTCGAATTAGGCTCCCAAGCTAAAGATATAATTTGCTCTCTTGAATATACAGTATCTGGATTTTTTATTAGTAATTCTAATAATTTAAATTCTTTTAATGTTAATGTTACTTGAGTATTATTTATTAGAAATTTATGACTTGAAAGATTTAATTCTAGTTGATTAAAGCTAATAATATCTTTATAAGCGCCAATACTTCTAACTAATAATGCCTTAATCCTTGCTTGTAATTCATTAATAGAAAAAGGTTTGCTTATATAATCATCAGCTCCGGCTTCAAACCCTTTTAATTTATCGATCTCTGTGCTTTTTGCAGTTAGCATAATTATTGGGATTTTTTCATATTTTTTATCAGCTCTTAACCATTTTATAATATCATCTCCATTAATATCAGGTAGCATCCAATCAACAATGATTAGATCAGGAATTGTTGTTTTTATAAAATTGATAGCGGTTTTGCCATTAATTGCTTGTTTAATTTTATATTTTGATTTTAATACACTAGTTAGCATCTTCAAAATAGCAATTTCGTCATCAATTATTAATAAGTTGTACATTTTAAAAATATTAAGATTTTTAAGAAATTATAAACCTAAATCATTTATATAGCTCAATATATACATTTTTTAAATTTTGTAAAAAATGTTATAATTAAGAGTATGAATTTAGATTATCTTGATTTTGAACAACCTATTGCAAGCATTGAAAGCAAAATTGATGCGCTTGAAAATGTTAAAGAAAAAGAAAATTTAGTCGAAGATATAAAAATTCTCAAAGAAAAAAGCAATAGGTTAACTAAAAAAATTTTTTCATCTTTAAATGATTGGCAAATATCACAGCTTGCACGCCATCCAAAAAGACTGCACACACTTGATTATATTGATGATGTGTTTGATGATTTTATTGAGCTTCATGGGGATAGAATGTATGCTGATGATAAATCAATTATTGGTGGTATTGCAAAACTAAATTCCAAGCATTTTATGTTTGTTGGCCATCAAAAAGGCAGCACAACCAAAGATAAATTAAAATATAGATTTGGCATGCCTAACCCTGAAGGTTATCGTAAAGCTTTGCG
>CAKMYR010000047.1 GCA_929200175.1 uncultured Gammaproteobacteria bacterium | reverse complement strand
TTGGATCTTATGAATGTATTTTAAAAAGTGCAAAAGATATAAATATAAATTATTTGATGTCGCTGATTGAGCAATCTTATAAAAAGAATAGATAGTTTATGGTTTTTTTTATTTGTAATCAAGTTATTTTTTTAAATTAAAATTGAAGATTTAGAGTATCTTGAGCTTTTTAAGAAGTTATTTGTAGAAATATAAAAAGAAGCTCATAAAAAAATGGATATAGAAGAGTTAAGAAAGTGGCGAAGTGATGATCAAAACACAGCTATAAAAGGAAAATTTAGAGATGAGCCTAGAGGCTTAGAGTCTAATCTTGATCCTGAATATGAACCAAGTCAGAAGGATAAAATTCGACCTAGTTATAAAATTGAAAGAGAATATTATATTTGTATCTAGCTTTATTTTGTGTTAAAATGGGGAGTTGAACTAACGGTTTAGCCTTAGTTTAGCTTTTTTACTCCAAGGAAGATCTAATTAAAACTTAAGGAAGATATATGAGCAGTATATTTAAAAGCATATTAATTATTATTTTGGTTTCTCAGTTTGCTGGTTGTAGTATATTTGATCCTGTTGCTACTCAGAGTACGGTATTTTTCTATGATAACAAACTTAATAGTTTATATAATGAAAAAGCTTTTATTGAAGAAAAACTTGTTACCTTAGATACGTTAGTTGAAATGGCATCTAAAAATGAAAACAATCAAGATGTTTTTCGAGCAAAAGCAAAGATATTATGTTATGAGAAAGAACTAAACAGAATTGATCGGTTAATTGCATTTTATGTTAAAGGTAAAGAGAAAGCTGTTTATGATATATCTATGAGAGAACTATGATAATTTTTATTAAATCTAAATTATGAATCTATCTCTAACTTAAACTATAAAATACAAGCAAACAAGTGTTCGCCATAAAGTTAAAAGATGTCCTAATATCTGGTTAAGTTTAAACAGTATCCATCAACCACCTTGCCCATTATGATTTTTATGATAATAGGCATACATTTCGGTTAAAATCAATTTTTTGGTTGATGGGTTGTCGTCTAGTTTTTTATAGAAATCAAGCCTTTCATTAACATAACTAAGCTGTAATAGTTTAAATATTTATCTAAACTATCTCCCAAAATAAAGCTTGTATAAATCAATCTTGATATTTTATAATATATCGCTTAACTTCTGAGAATTAAATCTTGTTTTGTACCTTATATCAATACCTGGCAACTGATTTTGCAAAAACTTAAAAAATTTTTCTGCATACTCTATTTTTTTTCGTTCTTTTTCTGTAATATCTCTACTGCTTTTATATCCCTTTGACTCTACCACTAAAAATAATTGTCGATCTCCTTGTGTTTCAATAAGGTAAACAAAATCGGGATTGTAAGTTTTATAAGGTGTTGGAATAGATATTTTAGGCAATTTTGCAAAAACGGTAATTGATTGATTATCTATTTTTTCCAAATCATTTTGTTGAATTTCTTTTTCAATTTGGGAGTCAAAACAAATAGTATCATAAAGTAAATTTTTTGGTACTTGCTCTTCTGTATAATCTTTTCCGAGTTGAGAATATTTTATTTTTAATTTTTTTTCTCCTTTTTGATCTTGTAGTTCGTTTGGATAAATATTTGTTTCCAAAAATTCATATGAAGCACTGCTTAAAAGATAGTTATGAAACGTTCTTTTTAATATATCTAACAACCTCTCTCTAGCCCTTTTAGGGTTATTTTTAATTTTCTGTGCATCAATTTTATTTAAAAGCTTGAGCATAAATGGAAAAGAAAATTTTTCTTTTTTAATGAAAGTACTCAGCCACTTATCAATTTTGTGAGCCTTAAAAAAAATATGTTTTTCTTGATTTGTCTCTTCTATATTTTCTATTGTATCATTTTGAGCATTATATTTTTGAATATATATTTTACCTTGAATTGACTCTATATTTTCATTATTAAACTGTTTTGCAACTTCTTTAAGAATATTTTCTTCTTGAATGTTTTTATAGGTTATCCTAGATTTTTTATTAATAGTTTCCCACAGGTATTTAAATTTTTGCCATTGACGTTGACGGATTTTTACTTTTTTTATTTTTTTATTGCCATCTTTTATAAAGTTTCTACTATCGATAAACATTTTTAATATTTCAGAAAATCGTGTCTTAGTTGAATGTAAAAAATTTAATTTACTATCATTTTGTTTTAAAAATTCTGACACTGATGATAATACTTTGCCATCTTTATTTATAATATTATTGCTTAATAAAGAAGTATATAATAAAGCACTTTCGGTATCATCAAGACCTAGACCTTTTAAACCATCTAGAGATATTTCATCATATACTAAAGAAAAACTTGCATCTTGTATTTCTTGCTGTATCATTGCGATAAATTCTTTTTCTTTGCCTGATACAATCATATCAAGTGTATTGATTTCGTAAAAATCATGCTCTTTTTCTGCTAATTTTTTGTAAGTTTGTCTTATTCCATGTCGATCTATAGCAAGTCTAAGCCCACGTCCTACTTGTTGTCTTCTACTTGATTCTTTTGTAGTGTCAGCAAGCTTACAAATAGTGAAAATATTTGGATTATCCCAACCTTCTTGTAAAGCCCATACTGAAAAAATAAATCGTAATGAGGTATCAAAAGAAAGAAGTTTTTCCTTTTCATTAAGGATAATATTTACTCCTATGTCATCTTTGTTAAATCCTGCATTTTTATCCTTAGTGCTTACTTTATCTCCAGAAAAATACCCACCATGAATTTTTAAATTTCCTTGTTCGTCAAAATCTTTTTTTAAATATTCTTTATATTTTTTATTTTTTGTATTTTTAAAAACTTCTGCTCTTTTAGCTTTATATTCTACTTCAAAAATTTTTTTTATTTTTGGTATTGGGTTATTTTGACATTGTCGAAAATCTTTAATACTTGGGATAAAAAATAAAGATAATGCTTTTATCCCTTTATCAAAAAGCATTTCTTCTTTTTTAAAATGTTTCTCAATAGTAGCTTGTACCATGCTTGTAATTTCGTTATCATCTAGCTTATAAGTCATTGAGCTAACTTTTAAAGTTGTAGCATTACTTAAAAATACTGTGTTTGAATTTATTTTAGTTGCACTTATACCATTAAAATTAGCTAAACCTGTTTTAGCACCAATATCATCCCCTTTTTTAATTCTTTTTCTATAAACAACTTGGTTTATATCATAGACCACTATAAAAGCATTCTTTTTATTTTCTGTATAAGATACTTTTAAACTTCCTTGTTCGTCATAGTTAATTAAAGTATTAACGGTAATTCCTTTTACCAGATACTGACGAAAAGCAGAAATACTATCTAATGAATAAACGGTGTTACCTAAATGATGAACTTCATCTTTTTTATCACTTGGAAAAGTTGCCCCAAAACGAATTTGTAAAGAATCTTGTAATTTATCTAAACCTTTTTGAGTTTCACTGCCTTTTAGTAAATGTGGTTCGTCAATAATAATAATAGGTTTTTTTGCTTTAATTCCTTGCCAAATTGAGCCACTTTCAAATAAAGTTTCAGTTGGTTTATTGATTTTATTTTTCTCTGAGTTAAAAGTGCTATTAGTCGTAATCAATATAACTAAATCATTTGTTTTTAAAAAATCATGATTTATTTTTCCAAGTCCGTCTTTAGGGTAATCAATATATTTTAAATATTTGCCATACTCATAAAAAAAGTATTCTTTAGTTAGTTTAATATTTTGAATGACTCCTAGTTTTATAGCAATTCTTGGTACAACAATAATAAATTTATTTGTACCAAATTGTTTATGAACTTCAAAAATTGTTTTTAGATAACAAAATGTTTTACCCGTTCCTGTTTCCATTAAAACATCAATTCTTTTTTTATCGGTTTTTTTAAATTGAGTATAAGACTTTTCTTGCCAAATACTATCAATAGCCTGTGACAAATTATCAAAATTATTATTATGAATATCACATTTACGTAATACAGAAATAATATTATTAACACATTCTTCTTGGTATAGCTGTTTTTCAAATTGCATGATTAGCTCTTAATTTTTTACAGTTTTTTCGTGGCTTTCTTTGTTTAATAAACTACATTTATATTTTCTTTGCCAAGGACATCAAGATTAAGCCAATTTTCTAAATATATATCACTATAACCATCAATATTTATTTTATTGGGTAAGAAATTTTTTAATTCTTTACTTTCAATATTTCCTAAAATATAAAGTTCTTTATCAATAAGGTACAGTTTATCCTCTATAATTTCCTCAACTTTAAGATCTAAAGTCTTGCTAGTCATACAGAGCATATTTGCTATAGTATCAGCAGTTTTTTCTCTTTGGTTTTCCAATGCAAATAGAACCCCGTTATGGCTTGTCTCAATAAGTTTTGGTTTTTCAGTAAGAGAGTAAACCTTATAACCAATATCTAGCAAATTTTTTTTATTATGAAAATCATTTTTGTTATTTTCGGCTTCTAATTCCTGTTTTAACTTTTTACCAGCACGGTTTAAGCGTTCAATGGTAATGCTTGAAATAACGGGTTCAAATTTATTTTCAGTACAAAATTCATATGCTTTAACATTATTTTTTTTGTTTATTTCTTCATCTAGTTGCACTAAAATAAATTTTCGATGCCCACCGTCTTCTTTATTAAGCTGCATTACTGCATCACCTGTTGTTCCAGAACCTGCGAAAAAATCGAGGATTAAATCTTCTTTTTGTGTATTAGCTATTTTACATATTTGCTTTATTAATAACGACCCTTTCGGATTGTTAAATACTCCTTTCCCTAGTAAGCTCGATAATTCTTCATTATTTCCATGGGTATGTCCTACATCTTTATAATTCCACAAGTTACTAAAAACCACTCCTTTTTTTACAACTTCTTTTAAGTAAGTTTTTTTATCTACACCGCCATTTTTATTAAAATAAAGTTCATTTTCTTTTTCAAAATGTAATAATTTTTTTTTTGAATACCTTGCATAACGACCACTAGGAACTGACCATGTGATGCCATTACTAAATGTTATTGAATAAATTGAATTTTCTGAATTTGAACCACTTTTTGCATGTAAAGGAGTAGCTTTCCAAGCTCCTTTAGGATCTTTATCTGGATTTGTATATCCTTTGTTGTGTTTGTCTGTTCTATTAGCTTTTCCTATTGTAAAAGAAGACTTGTTTTTTGCATAAAATAAAATATTTTCATACTGACTACATGTATATTTAGCATCATTTTGCAATGTATATTTATTATTCCATACTATGCAATCTATAAAATTTTCCTCTCCGAAAATTTCATCACATATAATTTTTAAGTTGGCTTGTTCGTTATCATCAATAGATATAAAAATAACGCCATCATCTTTTAGCAAATCTCTTGCAAGTTTAAGTCTTGGGTACATAAAAGTAAGCCAGCCACTATGGCTTTTTGTTTCATAGACATTATGCAGAAAGTTTTGAGTTTCTTTATCAAGTCCTAAGTTTTCACAAAGTTTTGCTTCGCTTTGTTTAAAATTATCTTTGTAAACAAAGTTTTCATTTTTAGTATTATAGGGTGGATCAATATAAATCATTTTAATTTTCTCAAAATAATTTTGAGAAAGAATTTTTAGTGCTTCTAAATTGTCACCACGAAGCACAACATTTCCAGTATTTTTAAACTCTTTGCTTTGTTCTGTTTCTACTTTTAATTCTTTATTAGTTTCAGTATCTGCTAGTGCTCTAGCAATCCCTTTTCCTGCAAAGGTTAATTCATAACCTTTATTATTGCTAGTAGTATTTGCAATATTTATAAAATCTTGTAATGCTATTGTATTTAATTGATTATCAGAATTTACTAGGTTGGGAATAAGTTTTTTTAAAGCAACTAGCTTTTCATTTTTATGCTTATTTATGGTGCAGCCACTAATTACAGAAAAACCTTGTTGTATAGCATCTTCTTTTTTCAATTTAATTCCTCTCCTTCTTATATTAAAAGAATAATTTTGCGAACATATTTTTTTGTATATAAGTTAATTACATTATCAGACAAATTTCTACATTACCAAAATTAATAAAATACTCTATTTTATACACAATGATTACAATGTTGGACATTATGTTGATAATTGTGACTAAAATCAAGCCCTTTATTAAAAAATATTAATGATGGGGTGTAAAAATAAATTCAGTTGCAATTAACCATGTTTTATGTTATTTTAACTACATATTTTAATAAAGTCATCTAAGGAATAGAATATAAATTATGGATATTACTGCCCAAATTATCGCTAGCATAATTATTTCTAGCTTAACATTTGTTATAGGTTATTTTTTCGCTAATAACAAAGCTAAAGTATCACAAGCTGAATTAAAACATACTAAAGAAAATTTAGAAGATTTACAGCAAAAAGCTAATCAAGCTAATATTGATTTGAAGCAAATCAGAGAAGATTTTAATGAAAAATGTATAGAAATTGCATCTTTAACTAGCAAGCTTGTAGCTAAGCAAGAGCAATTAGATAATAGCGTAACAGAACAAGAAAAACTACAAAGCAAATACGATACTCTACAAGATCAGCACAAAAATGATACTGCTGAATTAGCTGAGCTTAAAACATCTATTGAAGAACGTGATAAAAAACATAAAGAACAATTAGCATTAATTAAAAATCAAGAACAACAACTTAGCGATAGTTTCAAAAATATAGCTAACGATATTTTAAAAGAAAACACTCAATCTTTAGAAAAAAATAATAAAAACAGTCTTGATGCAATAATTAAACCGTTTCAAACTTCAATTGATGATTTTAAAAAAGAAGTAAAGGATAATCGTGATCTTGGTATAACACAACATACAAATTTAACAAATGAGTTAACTACGTTACAAAAGAGCAATCAAAAAATCACCCAAGAAGCACATGAATTAACTACAGCATTAAAAGGACAAAAAAAATTACAAGGTAATTGGGGTGAATTAATGCTAGAAAACATTTTAGAAAACTCTGGCTTGCGGTTAAATATTGATTATAAAAGAGAAGTTTCATTTAATACCGAAGATGGTAAAAAACGTCCTGATGCTATAATTAATTTACCCCAAGAAAAACATTTAATTATAGATGCAAAAGTATCTTTAAATGCTTATACCCAATATGTAAATGCTGAAGATGAATCTCAGAGTAAGCAGGCATTAAAAGAACACGTAGCAGCCATCAAAGCAAGAATTAAAGAGTTGTCTGCAAAAAATTACTATAAACTTGAAAAGATTAATTCACCTGAAATAGTATTTATGTTTGTACCGATTGAATCTGCTTTTATTGTAGCCATGCAAGCAGAGCCAACTTTATTTCAAGCTGCTATCAATCAAAATATATTAGTGGCAACACCAACAACATTATTAACTAGTTTAAATATTATTAAACAATTGTGGCGTTATGAAGATCAAAACAAACATACTGCTGCTTTAGCTAGCAAAGCAGAAGGAATATTTGATAAGCTTAGGTTGTTTTTAGATAGTTTCACTGATGTAAAAAAAGGATTAAGTAAAGCCTTAGAATCTTATAATAAAGCCGAAGGGCAACTAGTAAATGGCACTGGAAATCTAGTTAAAAGGGTGAATGAATTTAAAGACTTAGCTCCTAAAATAACTCAAAAATTACCAGATTATTTTACCGATAAAGCTGAACTTGAAATTGAATGTACTGATGACGAACATCCTAGTGAACAAAAGTAAGGTTATATGCTAAAAATAGTGTTACATACAATTATTTACATTTCCAAATGATCTGTAGTGATAGGTTAGATGTTTTGATGATGGTCTAAACATCTAAGTTTGTAGCTACACATGGTTTGAAGCACTCTTGGTAAATTATATGTCTTATCATTTTAGAATAATCAGTTGAATTGTCGCAGCACTCGAAACTTAATACTTACATTACTATATTCAATTACCTCTAATTTAGCTTCCTTATAACTAATTATTTTAGATTTTTCCATATCGTATTCAGCATTATTAGTAAAGGCTGGTCTGGCCATGCCCCCACTAAACTCACGGTAGGAAATCTTTATTTTAGTGCCACTATTTCCACTATAAATTAAAGTTTTCTGGAAGTCTTGATCTGAAACTATATCGAGTGTTACTTCTTTAGGATCTGCTCCTTCATAACATGCAGCCTCATATGCAAAGTCTGTAGCTACACAAACTTTATTCTTTTTGTTAACAGATAGTGCAACTGGGGGGTCAGAAAAGCCACCTACATAAACACGAATATTATCAGAATTACGTACTGAGTAAAACTTTTTGCCTTTCCCATTTTTTCCAAGAAGTTGGTAAAATCCTTCTCTAATTTTATATAAAAAACCACCTACTTCTGTCTGAACATGCAAGAATTCACCTGTTGTAACCTTACTTCGAAGCAGCATCATGTCTCCAACCTGTGTTTCATAAATTTCCCCTGATGAAGGATGATCATACCACTTTACTACAGTTTTAGCGTTTCGAGGAATGCTAGTACATCCCGTAAAAGCAAGCAGAATAAAAAAAGTTCCAATTAATACCTTCATAGTAAAAATCCCAACTGATTAGCTACAGTTTATTGCATTTGAGAATAAATCAAAATTGTGTAAATTAACTATGACCTCTGTTAAAATCTCTTGTATTCGTGACCTGAAAACAACCACTTTTATTAAGTATAGCAAAGATAAAACTCAAGTTACGCAATAGACAAGTTAGTATTAAATGAGTAGGTGGGTATTAGAATAATTAATTTATATTAAGAGTACTTAATTTTTTCTTTTAGAAAAATGACAGCATAGGTATATCTGATTCAGCTAGGCAGGCATACGATAAAATTCAACAATGGAATCCACGTAAGCAACGAATAATGAGG